>JAKAGC010000614.1 GCA_021817755.1 Acidobacteriota bacterium
TACGTACGCTGGTTGCTACTTTCTTGCCTTTCAGAGTACGAGCTACGATTTCCAGGTCGTCAAGACGGCCATTGGTGCAAGAACCGACTACGATCTGGTTGACTTTTGTTCCCTGTACTTCGCTAACCGGTTTCACGTTGTCTACAGTATGAGGGCAGGCAGTGAGGGGGACCAGTTTGGAGACATCGATCTTGATTTCTTTGTCATATACAGCGTCTGCATCCGGGGTAACCAGTTCGATTTTTTCAGTTACTCCTGCTTCTTCTTTGAGGTAGCGGAGGGTTTCTTCATCGGAAGGAACGATACCCGAAGTGGCACCGGCTTCTACTGACATGTTGCACAGAACAAGGCGTCCTGAAGTGGACATGTTCTTGATTGTTGGCCCGTGGAATTCGATGACTTTGAAATTGGCGCCTTCGGCGGAGATTAAGCCGATAAGGTGGAGGATAAGGTCCTTGGGGTATACGTGTTTCGGGAATTCTCCTTCCACATATACTTTAATGGTTCCCGGTACTTCGACATTGAGGGCGTGTCCAAGAGCCCAAACAGCAGCCATTTCTGTACCGCCGATACCGAAGGAAAACGCACCCAATGCGCCGTGGCTGGTGGTATGGCTGTCGGTTCCGACTACCACATAACCGGGGCGTACATATCCGTTTTCAGGCAGAATCTGGTGGCAAATGCCGCCTTTATCGCCGCGGATATCATGGAATTTTCCAATTCCTTGATCGATGGTGAACTTACGGATTTTTTCCTGGTTTGTTGCTGTCTTTGAAGTTTCAGCAGGGACTCTGTGATCGAAAATAATGGCGATCTTTGAGGGGTCCCACACTTTGGCATCATAACCGGTTCCTTTATATATTTCCTGGAACTGGTTAATTACTATTGCTGCATTTTCGTGAGACATGGCGAGGTCTACGTTCGGTTCTACGACATCGCCCACTTTTACCGATGCCTGACCGGTTGCCCTGGCCAATATCTTTTCTACTACTGTCATTCCCATATTATATACTCATTTGAAAGTACGATGAAGTTGTATGAAAAATAATCGTTGTTATTCTTCATGTACTGCATATTTATTTTACACGATTCCGTACGAATTCGCCAGCCGCTTGGCTTTTAAATTTGTTTAAATCGCTCCTTTTTCTTTCAGAGTTTTTAAATCCTCTACCGTATAACCGATGGTAGTGAGAATCTCTTCATTATGAGCTCCCAGACGCGGAGGAGGTGCATCGACTGTGGCAGGAGTCTTGGAGAATTTGGCGCTCAGGTTGAAGATTTTAATTTCGCCGATACCGGGTTCATTAACGCCGACAATCGCTTCACGGTGCTTAACTTGCGGCGCATCGAGGGCATCTTTGAGGCTCAGGATATCGCCCGAAGGAATACCACGTTTATTCAGTACTTCCACCCAATGAAGGGTTTCTTTTTCTTTTAATTTAGCTTCCAGTAAGGGGGTCAGTTCTTTGCGGTTACCTTTACGTGTATCCCGTTCTTTGAATCTCGGATCTTCTTTTAGTTCAGGTAATCCCAATTCGTCTACCAGGTCTTCCCACTGTTCCTGTTTATTGGCAGCGATGTTGATATAACCGTTTTTGGTAGCGAATGTACCCGAGGGAGCTGCTGTAAAATTATCATTTCCCATTGGGATAGGTTCTACGCCGCCGATAAGAAGGTTGGCAGCCACCCAGCCCATAAGGGGCATGATGGAGTCGAGTAAAGCGATATCGATAAACTGGCCTTCGCCTGTGCGTTCTCTGTGGAACAGGGCAGCCATGATGGAGAAAGCAGCATTAAGTCCGCCTACTGTATCGCAAACCGGGAAGCCTGCGCGGAGCGGGTGAAGCCGTTCATCTCCGTTGACATCCATAACACCGCTTAGACCCTGGATGATCTGGTCATAAGCAGGTTTATATGCATCCGGGCCCGTGGCACCGAAACCGGAAATAGCACAGTAGATGAGGCGAGGGTTAATTTTGGATAATTCTTCATAAGGGAATCCCAATCTGCCCATGACATCGGGCCGGAAATTTTCTACCAATACGTCTGCGGTTTTGACTAACTTTCTAAAAATCTCTTTTCCTTCCGGCGTTTTGAGGTTCAGGGTGATGGATTTTTTATTGGAATTCTGGGCGAGAAAGCTCGTTCCCATTAATTCTTTATTCAATTTCGGAACATTTCCCAGTTTTCGGGCCAGGTCGCCTGCATCCGGGTTTTCGATTTTGATAACTTCTGCTCCAAGTAAGGCCAGGTGCAAGGTTGAGAAGGGGCCGGATAATACATTGGTCATATCCAGTACGCGAATGTTTTCCAGTAATTTCATCTTAATACTCCTTTATATTATTGTTCTTTCTTTTTAAAATGAACGATCGATCCCGATTTCATAACAAATCCGGGCAGTTCGCGATCGAAGAAGCGGCTTACATCTTTTGCCAATTCGATCAATTTTTCCAGGTTCATATCCAGCCACATACCGGAGCGCTGAATCGAATGAACCAGGTCTTCCGTGCTCACATTACCTGAAGGCAATTTGGTAAAGGGGCATCCGCCCAGTCCGCCAAAAGCGGATTCATAATATTTTACTCCGCTTTTTAACGCAGAGAAACAGTTTGCCAGACCAAGTCCGTAGGTGTTGTGAAAGTGGCAGGCCAATTCGAGAGAGGAATCCATAGAGAGGATTTTAGTAAAGAGACGTTCCACCTGTAAGGGGTAAGCATGTCCCGATGTATCGGCCAGGCTGATATTTTTTACACCTGCTTCCAGGTATTTTTCGATAATTTTGAAAACGTTTTCTTCGGGAATCGGACCATCGAAACCGCAGCCAAAAGCAGATTGGACCGATGCTTGTACACGTTTACCCGCAGCCATTGCATTTTTAGCCATTGCTGTAATCCGTTGCGATGCTTCGGTTGTTGACATTCCTGTATTTTTCATACTGTGGGTTTCGCTTGCCGATACCCCCATGCAGAACATATCCACTCCGCAGGCCATCCCCCGTTCCAGTCCTTTTTCATTTAATACAAGTCCCGACAGGATCACATCCCCCTGTTTTTTTCCCGGTTGGGAATAATATGTAAATAGTGAATCAGTATCACCCATCTGGGGCACTTTTTGTGGGTTCACAAACGAACCCAACTGGATGATTTTTACTCCTGCTTCCATAAGTGCATCGACCCATTTGATCTTCTGTTCCATAGGTACAACGGTTTTTTCAACTTGAAGACCATCGCGGAGTCCCACTTCATGCAGTATTATTTCTTTCATCTTTATCACCTCATTATATATATTGAATCGGGTTGATTCCCGGGAAGGGCGAATACAACCCGGTACTTTTTAGGGGTCATGTCGGTTCCTCAAAAAATTTTTTTAATAATATAACATATTTTTCAAGAGAAAGGAAGTGATTCGCCGGTTAAATGGAAACCACTAAACCCGAAAACCATCTTGAATAAATGTTTTCCAGAAATTGCAAAAAACAAATT
>JAKAGC010000615.1 GCA_021817755.1 Acidobacteriota bacterium
TGAATTTGAAGCCATTCACGGTGCGAAATATCCGGGCTTTATTACCGGTAAACCGGTAGGTATGGGTGGTTCTCTCGGTCGTACCGAAGCAACCGGTTACGGCGTGATCTTTACTGTCCGTGAAGCGCTTAAAGAAATGGGAATTCGTGCAGAAGATACAATCGCCAGCGTCCAGGGATTCGGAAATGTTTCCCAGTATGCTATCCAGCTCTATCAGCAATTGGGTGGAACAGTTATCACCGTTTCTTGCTGGGACCAGGAAGATCAGAAAGCCTATACATTCCGCAAAAAGAAAGGCGTTGATTTAAAAGAGTTACAGGCCATTACCGACAGATTCGGCGGTATCGATAAAAAGAAAGCGACTAATCTGGGTTATGAAATTTTACCTGCCGAAGCATGGATCGAACAAGATGTCGATATCCTGATTCCTGCTGCTATGGAAAATGAGATTAACGAAGAGACCGTGAAAAAAATCAGCAAACGGGTAAAAATTATCGCTGAAGGCGCAAATGGTCCGACCACTCTTGAAGCCGATAAATATATCAAAGAACACGGCATTTTTATGATTCCCGATTTCCTCGCTAATGCCGGTGGCGTAACATGTAGTTATTTTGAGCAGGTTCAGAGTAATATGAATTATTATTGGGAAAAGGATGAAGTATTAGGTAAACTCGATACCAAAATGACTTCTGCTTTTATTGCCGTTTCCGAACTGGCAAAGAAGAAAAAACTCTATATGCGCGATGCAGCTTATGTAATTGCTATCGATCGTGTTGCCCAAGCTTGCAAATCCCGCGGATGGGTATGAGCCATTACTAATTGACTTTTACTCTGCAATTAGATCACGATAAATGGATAGGGCAGGATTTTAAATCCTGCCCATTTCCTTTTTCAGGTCGATACCTCGAAACGTTTCCATTGAATTGAATTTTTTCCTGGGAAAGGGTGGACTCTTTATATCAAATAATGATATATTATTAACTTTGATAAAATGGAGGCATAGGTAATGAATCGACTTCCGGATTTTCATTCGAATCCTCAAATAACACGTTTTAATCGAGATTTCTATAGTGAGAAGGATGAATTTACCTACATTGGCGACGGCGAATTGGGAGGTAAGGCATCCGGTCTTGCATTTATAAAAGATAAAATTGTGTCGCGATTCAATGATCCCGAATTTAATCCCATTTCAGTTAATATCCCAAGAATAACTGTCATTACCACGCAATTTTTCGACCTGTTTATGAAGCAAAATAATCTGTATGATATTGCATTCTCCGATTTAAGCGATGAACGAATCGTACACCATTTTCTTAAAGCTGAACTTCCTCCCAATCTAATAGGGGATCTCTGGGCATTGATCGAACATGTACACCTACCTCTTGCGATCCGGTCATCCAGTTTGCTGGAAGACAGCCTTAATGAACCGTTTGCAGGTATCTATGAAACCAAAATGATACCCAATAACCAGCCGGATGTGGAAACCCGGTTCCGAAAGCTCGCTGAAGCCATAAAATTTGTTTATGCCTCTACATTTTTTAATAAAGCGAAATGTTATATGAAATCCACACATAACAGTTTAAAGTTTGAAAAAATGGCTGTTATTATCCAGGAAGTCGTAGGCATTCAGCACAATAAACGTTTTTATCCCAATATTTCCGGCGTTGCCCGTTCCTATAATTTTTATCCCACGGGACACGCCACCCCTGAAGAAGGTGTTGTCAATCTCGCCTTAGGACTGGGTAAAACAATCGTCGACGGCGGATCGGTCTGGTCTTATTCTCCGCAATATCCGGATGTTACGCCTCCGTTCAATTCGATAGGCGATCTGATGAGACAATCGCAGCTCCATTTCTGGGCTGTGGATATGGTCAATACTACCGGTTACGACCCTGCAAAAGAAACCGAATATATGACCCTTCTTGCTTTAAAAGATGCCGAATACGATAATACCTTGACATATGTGGCCTCCACATATGATTATACTGCCGATCGCATTAATATCGGGGTAGGGTTTCCCGGCCCCCGTATCATCAATTTTGGACCTGTCCTCCAGGTTAATCTGTTGCCTGTTAACACTGTGATTAAATCGGTTTTAAAAATGTGTGAGGAAACCTTCGATGCGAAAGTGGAAATCGAATTTGCTATAACCATAGAACCTGTTACAAGAGGAGTGGTAAAAGCTCAATTCGGAATGCTCCAGGTCAGACCGATGGGAATATTCGAAGAAATGGTTGAAGTCAATGATCCGGATTTAACCCGTGAAAAAGTTCTGGCTGCATCCGATAATGTAATGGGAAATGGAGTTATTCAATCCATTAAAGATATATTGTACGTTGATCCTGAGCTTTTTCAATTAAAAAACTCACGTGCGATCGCTTCAGAAATCGAAACCTTTAACCGGGAACTGGTTGAAACAGCTTCACCTTATCTTCTTATCGGTTTTGGAAGGTGGGGAACTTCGGACCCGTGGTTGGGTATTCCAGTGGATTGGGGGCAGATTTCCGGGGCTCGCGTTATAATTGAATCGCAACTCGAAGGTGTTTATGCCGATTTAAGCCAGGGTTCTCATTTCTTTCACAACATGTCCAACCTGGGGATACTCTATTTCTCATTAAAAAAAGCCGATCTTCTTCCCATCGATTGGGAGTGGTTAAAACAACAACCGATTGTTCGAAAAGGAAATTATGCCGCACATGTCCGGTTAAATAACCCTGTAACGATAAAAGTAGACGGACGCAAACGGAAGGGAGTAATATTCAAATGAATGAATCAATCAATGTCAAAAACATCGAAACGCTGATACGCGATTTGCAAGAACGCAGGAAGGAATTAAGCTGCCTCTATCAGGTAGAAGAAGTCTTTCATAATTCCGATACGTCGCTGGAAGATATATTTAAGGCGATTATGCGTATCATTCCTGCCGGGTGGCAGTTTCCCGATATATGCCAGGTTAAAATCGTATGCCATGATAAAGTCTATCTCTCTCCCAATTACAAAGAGACACCCTGGTATCAATCCGCAGATATCAAAATGCAAGAGAAAATTGTGGGGCAATTGGTGGTTTCCTATACACAGGAAGTTCCGCATACGGGTGACGGCATCTTCCTTAAAGAAGAAAACCAGTTGATTAATTCCCTGGCAGATCGAATCAGTCATATGTTGATTCATCGTGAAATGAAACGGGTATACCATCAGTGGCAAGAAGCAGAGGAAAAACTGTCGGGGCGGACGTTTTCCGAATGGCGCGTCATTATAGACCTGCTCCAGAAATCGAACCAGAAACTTTTTATGTATCTCTCCCAGAAAATGCTCCATTATCTCTGCTGGAACGGTGTTGCGGAAGCCAAAAAACTTTTACAGCAAGCGGGTTCAAATATCTCTGATAGTACTTCAAAACCCGTTCCTCTTGATGATTTTAATCAACCGAGTCCTAAAAAGTCCATGACCAAAATCATCAATATTAATAACGAAAT
>JAKAGC010000616.1 GCA_021817755.1 Acidobacteriota bacterium
ACATATTGTCGAATTCCTTCAATCATTTCAGTAAACGCATCATATCCGCGTGGGTCACCTGTAATCAGCCAGTATAATGTGTATCCCTGGCACCAGGAATGACTCGGACGTCCCGGACCGAAATCATTCCCTGCTGAATCATGGGAAGGACGACTCTCCCATTGTTTCTGGTAGTTATAAGCCGTTCCGTTTTCATTTGTATGATAAAGATCGAAATCGATTTCATGACGTGCGAATACATGGGCAGCATCTAAAAATTCACTACGACCTGTTCGTAAGTAATGAAGCATCATGCTATATGGCCAATCGTAATGATTTCCCGATAATGGACCGTATCCTCCTCCCCATTTGAGATCACCGTAATCGTTCCATTTGGTGATATCCTGGTAAAGATGTCCCCAGATGCTTATACCTTTTTTCCCTGGTGGATCCTGTACATCTTGCTGAATTACTTTAGCTCTTTGTATTTTTTCAAAAAGATCAAAGTCTCCCTGCATGTTTCCTGCACTTGTAATCGGTGGGATGATTTTTCCCCAGGCATTCGTTGACGCATAATAAGAAGGAGAGGCCAATGCAATCGGACGCGGATAATAATATCCTACTCTAAGACTTCCATCTTCATTGAAACGGCTTTCTCTAAGTGTGGTTCCTCCCGAAGTGGTAATCTCAATATCCCATGTTTTTTCTACTCCCTGGCCGAAAATATAAGACCCACCAGAAAGCAGTAGCGAGGTTCCGAATTGTACTCCGCTTAATGTGGCGATAGGGCCCGGAGTCTGGTAGTTCCACCCGAAGGAATTATTATTTTTAAAAGTAAGTTGTGCCCGTATATTCGATTTATTGCGATAAAAGAAGAGTCTTGCTTTAAAGCCAACCAGGTTATTTTTAAACAGTTCCGAACCATTGTAAAAGTGGCCTTCGACTTTAATAATTGTTTTCATAGCCCCTGATTCTTCGATTTCCCATGTTTCCGTTTGAGGAATAGCCGTATAGGTAATACCCGAGGAAGTCACCCGGAAGTTATTATTTCCAATTGTGAATTGATTTTTAGTCAGTATCCAGTCAGAAGTACCCGTATGAATGATAATTTGAGAAGATTGATTATCGATGGTAATTCCTGTAAAAGAAATTGGAGTCGTTTCCGTTTTTAGGGTGACGCTACTCGAACTTGAAGCCGCTAGATCAATCTGGAAATCTACCAGTAGCCATCGGATGCTTCCATCCGGCCATTTGGCTGTTATTCGGAAC
Organism: Acidobacteriota bacterium; assembly: GCA_021817755.1. Taxonomy (GTDB): domain Bacteria; phylum Acidobacteriota; class Aminicenantia; order UBA2199; family UBA2199; genus JAKAGC01. Next base: position 1,249 of record JAKAGC010000616.1, read on the forward strand.
TGGGCGGGGATTTGAGTTGTTCCCTGTAGAATGCATAGTCTTGAGGTATCAAGAAGAGTGCCTTCAGCAAAGGGAATACCCGAAGTAATCGGTTCTGCAATTTTAGCTAAAGTTTCCCGATTTTGAATAGTAAGTGGGATATCCAGTGCAAAGATGTTTAGGGAGAGCCAAAAACAATACACAAATAAAGAGATGATGAATTGTTTTTTCATGGCTTCCATTGTAGAATTATGGTAATTGAAAGTCAACTTAAAAGTATTTTGGCTATTATATGAAAATTATCTTTAAATTTACAAAATCATTCAATCATCCAATTCCCTTATTAATTAAACAAAAGTTTTTGGGAGGTCCAGGAGGACCCTTTTACAAAAGGGTCTCCTGGTCGTCGAAGACAAAAATCATAATTAATTAATTTTATCATTCACCTTCCACGATAATGACTTCCATTAATCGAGGCGGTTCTCCAGTAGGTTTCGATTTTCCTAACAGATTGGTATGGGTTTTGATGACGGACTTTATTTGTGAATCGATTTGATTCTCAGGGATTTTTTTCAATCGAAAGATAAGAATAATATTGGCTTCTACAGGTTTTTGAACACCATCGATATTCCAGGGCGTATATTTCCATTTCATAATTGCATTTATTGAAGCTTTTGCCAGCAGTGGATGGCCAGAAAGCGGTTTAACATCTATAATTCTGGCATCACTATCTGTAAACAATCTTAATATAACATTCCCTTCGATTTTAACTTTTAAAGCGACTTCCGGGTAAATAGGTTCGATACGGCGTACCAGTTTAGGGGATTCGATATCTTTTGCCCTGAGTTTATCTCTAAGGGTTGACTCTTTTGATTGCGGGGGCAATTCGCGTGATTTTGGTTTCATTTCATCTCCAAAAACTGTAATAAGCTCCATTATTCTCGGTAAACCATTTTCCGGTTTCAATCCTTTCACACGCGGTTTGTAATTTTTTAGTGCCAATTGGCTTTCTTTTTTAATATTTGTTATTGATTCCCGCGATAATCTGAACATAGCAATTACTGAAAAATAGACTCTTTTTTGAACACCATTTACTTTCCAGGGGACATATTTCCAATTACGAATGCTGTTGATGACTGCTTGACGAAAAAGTGGATGACCTTGTATGATTCTAGTATTGATTACATTACCTTCAATATCTGTACTTCCTATTAATAAAACATCACCACTGATTCGGGCTTTAAGTGCAACTCGTGGATATTCCGGTTCTATTTGCATAACAAGTCTTGGGGATTCTACTGTTTTACCTTTTTTTAAATCCGCGAATTCGATTTCTTTTTTCCGGTTAAACGCGAGGAAGTAGATTTTCTCTTTTGAATCTTTGAATCCGTAAACAGCTGTTTTTTCTTCCGGTACAATGATTTCTGATTCCAATAGAACGTTTTTATCGGAACCTTCAAAGAGTTTAATAGCGAATCGGTCGGTTTTTTCCCGGACTGGGGCTACACGAAAAGCCAGTTTCTTACCGCTCATAACAATATCTGTAAAAATTCTGACTGCTCTTCCATTTCTTAATACCACATCATAATTTCCAATCGGTTTAACATCTTTCAGATTATAAATCTCTTTGAGTTTTTCGGTTTCTGCATTTACTTCTACAAAGGGGAGAATCGTATCATCCGTTGATTTTTTTTGGTAATAGGAACTAATCACTATTCCCGAATTGTTCCCGTTTTCTTCCATTCCCTCATAGAAGCGAAGTTGGACCGCGATTTCTTCTGTATCTGCAAGTAAATAGAAAGTTGCAGCAATGAATAAAACCAGAAGAAAAACAGTTCTTTTTGCAAATATTGCATAAATAGATTTTTTGTTCATTGTTGTTCTCCTTTTATTTTAAGGTTAATTTGAATTAGATTTATTATCTTTATCATTTTCTTTCTCCAGCCAGATATATTGCGTATCCTGGCCTTTATCTTCATAAACATGGCTTTTGGTTTGTTTTCCTTCAAGGCTGGCAGAACAGAGTATCACTTCTTTTTCAGTTGCTCCGTTCAATTCATTGGAATGGAATGATGAGATTAGGAAAAGATATATGAATATGATCGCCACTATAGAAGCAGCCGCAGCAAATCCCCATCTGAAAGGATGGGAAATATGAGTGCGTTTGATTTTAATCAATTGGGATTGTTCGAGATTTTCTATGATTTTAGGAGTAATCTGTGGAATATCCAAAGGGGA
>JAKAGC010000617.1 GCA_021817755.1 Acidobacteriota bacterium
TTCGGAAGGTGTTACAGTTCAACAATGGAAAAAAATGAAGGGGATTCGCTTCTCATTTTGGGTATATGAATTGGGATTATTCTTGATTATATTTCTTCCATTCGGGCTTATTTCTTTTTTATATACTATGGGAATCTCTTTTCCCTTTCAAGTACTGATTTATCTTCTGGGATTCTGTTTTACCTATTTCTTGTACTCGGTAATTGTTCAACCTATTATTGGATTGTTGATTTTGTTGAGAAGTAAATTAAAACGTAGTTAAATTTTTTTTTTTAAGAAAGATGGAATAGAAAATCAGCTTTTATCAATCTTTTGAATATTTGTTTTTAATAGCTTTGATAACGGGGTAAATCTCAAAAAAGGCATCTAATATTTCGGGATCGAAGTGACGGCCTTTTTGATCGTTTATTTCGGCGAGAACATTTTCTTCATTCCATGCATTTTTATAGTAGCGAGGAGAAATGAGAGCATCATAGACATCTGCGAGGGAAACTATCCGAGCAGATAAAGGGATTTCGGTTCCTTTTTTCCCAGAAATAGGAATTGAGATGTCTTTTCCATTTTGAGAAAAGAAACCGGGGTAACCGGTTCCATCCCATTTTTCATGATGATTTAATGCGATTTCTGCAGCCATGTCGTCCCAGTCGGAGTTACTATCTACAAATAATTGAGCGCCATAAATGGTATGTAATTTCATAATTTTTCGCTCATCATCATCTAACTGCTGTTTTTTCTTTAAAATACTATCACTAATGGCCACTTTTCCTACATCATGAAGCATAGAAGCGATACGCAAAATATCTTTTACGTTTTTAATGGTTTCGGAAGGGATTTTCTTTTTTTGAGCCCATTGTTCGTATATTTCTATTGAATAGGCAGCTACACGTTGAACATGAAGGGTGGTTTCCTCGGGATCTCTTAATTCTGCAATTTTAATCATACGTAAGATTATTTCGCGGGTCATCTGGGCACGTTCGATTGCAGAAGCGGCCATATTTGCGAAAAGTGTTACGAGGGTTTCTTCTTCTTTAGAAAAAGGAATAATATTTCCTTCTTCATCCCTTGCGTTTATTATCTGCATTACACCGATAATTTTATCCCGGCTTGTTATCAATGGAACTGTTAAAACAGATTGGGTATGATAGGATGATGACTTATCAAAATTACGATTAAATGTATAGGGAACGTTTTTATCGAGATTGTATACATCATCCAAACGGAGAAAGGTTTTATGAGCTGCTACATATCCGGCAATAGATTTGTCATCAATTGGAATTACCTGTTTTGTATAGAGATATTTATTGCCACCGGCAACATTTTTCATCAGGGTATCATTTTGAACATATTCGAATGAAAGGGAATCGCCTTTTTTTAAATAAATAGAGCCTGCATCAGCATTGGTAATTTTCCTGGCTTCGGAAAGAATCCGGTCGAGTAATGAATCAACATCTCTAATCTGGCCGAGTTGTTCACTTATTTTAATAATTTCAAAATAATTATCTTTCTGAGATTTGTAAATCATTCATCCTTCTGCTTAACATATCTTTTTAATGTAAAATTAATGAAATGTCAAGTATAAAAATTTTATTGCTTTTTGATATGATTAATTATAAGTGAAGTTGAACGAATTTTATCTCCTCCGACAATGGCTATTTTTCCCCCATAGGATTTAACTGTTTCTCGCTCAGGAACGGTATCCACTGTATAATCGGAGCCTTTACAGTGAAAATTGGGTTTTAATGTTAAAAGGACTCGATCTACGGTGGATTCGTTGAAGACTGTTACGTAATCGACACATTGGAAGGCAGAAATAATTCGAACCCGTGTTGCTTCATCCAGAACAGCTCTTGAATTACCTTTGAGACGTTTTAGTGATTCATCTGAATTCAGTGCGACGACTAGGATGTCTGCGGTTTGTTTTGCACCTTTGAGGTAACGAACATGTCCGATATGAATGAGATCAAACCCGCCATTAGCGAGAGCTATGGTTTTGTTTTTTAATTTTTCTTTTTCGATTTGAAGTTTTAATTCATCCAGTGGAAAGAATTTAATGGATTTCATTCTCCAATTCCTCTCGACGTATTGGATAAGCGCCTTGTTTCATTACTACGAATCCGGCTGCAATATTTGCCATTTGTGCGGCAGAGATTAGATCGGCTCCTACAGATAAGGATAAACCTAGAACAGCGATAACGGTATCGCCTGCGCCTGTTACATCGACAATGTTGGCGGAACCGTGAATGTCTATTTTTTCAGGATTTTTTCCTTTTTCGAATACCACCATCCCTTTATGCCCTCTTTTAAGGATAAGTCCTTTGGCGTCCAACTTTTCCAGTAATTCGAATCCTGCCTGGTGAAAATCGGAATCATTATAAAATGTTTTAGTGGGAAAGATGGCTTTGATTTCAGGCTCATTAGGGGTAGCGATGGAAATGTGTTTAAAATTGGGGAGGTGATATCTTGAATCCATTATAATGGTATGGGATGGGTAACTTTCAGAGATATAGTTCAATACTGGCGGAGTAACTGATTTATAAATATAATCCGAAAAAATAACGTAATTGGTCTCTTCGAGGATTTCAGACGCGATTTTTTCTAGTTTTTTATAATCTTCTTCTTTTATTTCCGTTCGATTTATGGAGTCGATGCGTAATACTTGTTGTTTCTTTGTATTATCACCACCGGAAAGTATACGGCTTTTTTTGGGTGTTCGGTAGTCATCCAATTCAACACGGTATTGGGTTGAAATTCCATTGGAACGGAGGAGGGATTTAACGACTTCGCCATCTGCATTTTTTCCAATGAAACCGACAGGAACAGGAATAGCGCCGAGAGCTTTGATATTTGCAACGACATTTCCCGCACCGCCGAGTATAAATTCATTTGATTCAAATTCAGTAATTAAAACTGGGGCTTCGCGGGAAATGCGGCTTGTGGAAGTATAAATATATTCATCCAGGATAAGATCACCCCAAACGACGATGCGCTTATCCTGGAATTTTTTGATAATGGCTTTTAATTTATCTTTCATTCCGTGAATTTCAATGTATAATAAGAGAGAGGGCTTTCATTTCCATTTGCATCGACACAAGAAACGGCATAGCGGGTTTCAATGTTACCTTCGACATGGCGGTGCATATAAGAGAAAACATCAGAATTAACACTAATTAATAGTGAATTACCACTGTCTTTGACAATGTATATATTGTATTTGGATATATTTTTCCCGGAATTAAACGGGCTGTTTTCCCAGGTTATAAAGTTGATATATTCGGTTTGGAGTAAAGAACGGTTAAGTTGCTGGTTTACTGAAACATTCCGTGGGGGAGCAATAATAAAAAGGCTTTCCAATGCATTATCGAGTCTAAGTAGGGGTTCGGAATCATAACCGCTACAACTGGCTTTTGAAATGGGAGTGCCGGTTGTTTTGAAGGTGTTTAGAATACTATCTACGGAGAAAGACTG
>JAKAGC010000024.1 GCA_021817755.1 Acidobacteriota bacterium
GATTTTCTTTTTATTTCTGGTTGCTGCGGTTGCGACAGTTGTATTTTTTCTTCTCCGGGCAATTCCGGGAAATCCCACAGTTAATATACTGGGAGAGAGTGCATCTAAACAGGATATCGAACGTTTTAACCGGACGTTAAACCTCCATTTACCGGTTTTGAAAGCGTACCTGGGATATATGGGAGACCTGGCGGTTTTTAACCTTGGTAATTCGCTTTATAATGAACAACCTGTAATCCGAAGCATTCTAATCTATTTTCCGAATACGGTTTATCTGGCTCTATTTTCGATTGGTTTTGCATTGGTTGTCTCTTTTCCGCTGTCGGTGTGGTCTGTTATTAGAAAAAAGGCTCATCCTTTCATGGATGCACTCTTAACATTGGGGGGCTCTGTGGTTTTATCCATCCCTGCCTTTTTTTTAGGCCCTCTTCTGGTTATTTTTTTCTCGATCAAACTGGGTTGGCTCCCGGTTTCAGGTTCGGAGGGAATCCGCTATATCATACTACCGGCATTAACATTGGGATTACCGCTGAGTGTATTTGAGTTCCGCATTTTTAAAGAGGCATTCGAAGGAGAGTATGAAAAAAAATATATTCTTCTGGCAAAGGCGAAAGGATTAACCGAAATGGAAGTATTTAAAAATCATGTCTTGAAAAATGCGCTATTGCCTGTTATTACAACATTGGGAATTCAATTGGGTCTTTTACTTGGAGGTGCGATAATCACGGAGGCTGTATTTTCCTACCAGGGAATCGGAAACCTGTTGGTTCATGCGATTAAGGGGCGAGATTACCCGGTGATCCGGGGTGTGGTTTTGTTTATCACGATTTTATATCTGATGGTGGTTTTTTGTATAGAGATTGCCTATGGATATCTAAATCCGGCGATCCGTTTTGCAGATGAAAAGAGAAAAAAAACAGATTAATATACGATTGATTCTCGGGGTATCAATGCTAATGGTTCTCCTGGGAGTAAGTTCCGTATTCCTGTTATCTTCTTCTTTTTCGACGGATTTCAATATGTCGAAGCGTATGCAAAAATCGTCTTCATCTCATCTATTGGGAACGGACGAACTGGGGCGGGACCGTTTATCCTGTGTGGTTTATGGGATTTTAGTTTCTTTGGCGCTAAGCATAGTAGTGGTTTTAATATCAGGAGGTATTGGAAGTTTTTTAGGGATGTTGGCGGGGCTTGCAGGGGGTGTGGTGGATAAAGTAATCATGTGGTGTGCGGATATCATATTGGCTTTCCCCGGAATACTACTTGCAATGGCTGCGGCTGCATTTTTTAAACCCGGACCGGTCACGCTTGTTTTAATATTAACATGTGTGGGATGGGCAGGATATGCGCGATTGGCCAGAGCAGAGACATTGAAATATAAACATAGGGATTTCATTACTGCTGCAAGGGGATATAATGCCTCAACAGTTCATATTGTAACGGGGCATTTAATAGGGTTGGTTTTACCGCTTCTGATAGTTCAGGTCTCGCTGGATATTCCAGGGGTGATTATATCGGAATCAGGGTTGGATTATCTGGGTATCGGATTGGGTGCCGATATTCCGAGCCTTGGTCAATTGATTTCAAATGCACAGGCAAATATGTTTTCTTCTCCGGAAGGGGTAATTATACCGGGAATAGCACTCTCAATGCTCATCATTTCAGTAACTTTCATGGCTGAAGGGTTGAAAAAAAAGAAGAGGAAATTTTAAAATTATTGGAGGGGGTGTTGAAAAATAATTGCTTATATGAAATAATGATTTGTCTTTCCGTTTTATCGGACTGGTTGAATCACAACCTCCCAAATGGATGGTGAGGTGAATCGCTCGATTGAGAAATGGCATCCTGAATATGGCAAACGACGAAAAAAAAAAAGAAAAAACAAAACTGATATTAGCGTTTATACTGATTGGTAGTGCCACATTTCTGACTTATAAATTCATCTCCTGGAATTATTGGAAGGTTACGCAATCGATTCAGTTTACACGACGCGTTTTAAATGAACATGGTGCGGTAAACTTAACACTTTTAAAAGATGGAAAGAGGGTATTTCAAAAGGGATTCCAATTTAATAAGAATGGAAATTTTTATATCATCACCTATTTCAATCTAAAGCATTACCTTCGGGGTAATAACGCTTTGAATACTGAAATTCGCATTAATGAGAAAAAAATATCCGATGTAAAACAGTATTCATTCCGGGATTACGATATCCTGGGATGTGAAGGATCTTATTTCGTTTTTACAGGGATGGAATTCCCGATCGAAACACTTCCGGGACTTGAAAAGAATCTACCATCGATCATTAAATCGCTGGCTTTACCGGGACCGCAAGAAAACTCAGGAAAAAAATAATAATGATAGAGAGACGATGAAGTTAATTATTCAGATATCTTGTTTAAATGAAGAAGAAACGCTGCCGATTGCTCTTAATGCACTGCCGAAAAAAATCGAGGGGATCGATAAAATCGAAGTACTGATTATTAATGACGGGAGCACCGATAATACGGTTAAAGTAGCAGAACAACACGGGGTGGATTATATCATCAGTTTTAAGAAGAACCAGGGATTGGCAAGAGCTTTTATGGTGGGCCTGAATGCTTGCTTACGATTCGGGGCGGATATAATCGTAAACACGGATGCGGATAACCAGTATTGTGCAGACGATATCCCGAAATTAATCCAACCTATCCTGGATGGGAAAGCGGATATGGTGATCGGATCACGTCCGATTTCACGTATCGAGGGATTTTCTGCTGCCAAAAAAATCATGCAGAAGATCGGTAGCTGGTTGGTTCGAAAAGTAAGCCGTACCTCAGTTGAAGATGCACCGAGTGGATTTCGCGCGATTTCCCAGAATGCTGCGCTTAAATTAAATGTTTATAATAACTTCACATATACTCATGAAACCATCTTACAGGTGGGCTTGAAGAATATGGCGGTGGCCTGTGTGCCTATCAGAGTAAATGAAACCCTGCGCCCTTCGCGGTTGTTTAAAAGCATTCCATCCTATATTACTCGTTCTGTTATTGCGATCTTGCGTATTCTGGTGGTTTACAGACCTTTTCGTTTTTTTCTTAGTATTGGGTTGGCTTTTCTTTCGGTGGGTATGATTTTTATCTTTCGATATTTTTATTACCTGTTATTTGTGTCAGGGGCAGGACATGTACAATCGGTCATCCTGGCAGGTGTGTTGATCGGTATTGGATTCCAGATGTTCCTGGTGGCATTCCTGGCGGATTTACAGGGAGTGAATCGAAAACTGCTGGAAGAAATTCAATACCGTCTTCGTAAACAGGACCTGGGAAAAGAAGCCTCAGAAAGACAAAACGGCTGCGTATCCCGGTTTCATTCCGATTTTTAAAATGAAGGTATTATTCGATTTACAACATCCTGCACATTTACATTTCTTCCGGCATGTTATTTACCGGCTCAGGAACGACGGACATGAAGTGCTTATTACGGCACGGGATAAAGATATCCTGGTTCCGCTGGCTAAAAGTTACGGGATCGATATTCAACTTTTCGGGGTTGCAAGGAAAGGAGTGGTAAATCTCACTCTTGAGCTTATCCGAAGAGAATGGGAACTCTTAAAAATAATCCGCCGTTTTAAACCGGATGTTATGATGGCTGTTGCGGGCACATATATAAGCCTTCTTGGAAAAATTAGCAGAATACCGACTTATATCTTTTACGATACGGAACACGCGACTCTTTCTAATCTGATCGCCTACCCTTTCTCAACCTGTATTTATGTTCCGGTTTGTTATAGAAAACCGATCCGGTGGAACCATTATAGATATAATGGATATCATGAACTGGCCTATCTTCACCCAGATTATTTTACGCGGGATTCATCGATCCTGGAAGAAGTGGGGGTAAAAGAGGATGAAATCTTCACGATCATTCGTCTGGTGGGATGGGGTGCGGTTCACGATATCGGAAAATCTGGACTGACGACAGCGAATAAAATCCGGGCAGTGGAAGTTCTAAGTAAATTCGGACGGGTCTTTATTTCGAGTGAAGGAGAGCTTCCTGAGGAGCTCGAGAAGTACAGATTAAAAATAGATGTTACCCGAATTCATCACCTGATGGCTTATGCAGCGTTAATCTTCGGAGAAAGTGCTACAATGGCATCGGAAGGAGCAGTACTTGGAGTTCCTTCAATCTATATCGATCCGGTGGGACGTGGGTATACGGATGAACAGGAAAGGGAATACGGGATTGTTTTTAATTTTACACACCTTCAACAGGACGATGCAATAAACAAAGCGGGTGAGATTTTATCGGGTTACCCGGGGGATTTGAAAAAATGGAGAGAAACGGGTGAGAGAATTATAAAAGAAAAAATCGATGTGGCGGGGTTGATTTATGATGTAGCGGTTACACTCCCCTACCGAAAAAAGAAACACGTGAAAAAACATTCAAAGTAACACTTTCATTTGATTTAATTTAATTGACATTCAAAAAATTACAAATATCTCTTGAAAATATAGGTATATACAATATTTTGACGGAGAATTAAGGGATTGGTTTAAACTTAGGTCACACCATATGAGAGACATTTTTTACTAATGATACAACGCCGTCTCCGAGTTTTAAAATGCGATCCTGTAATTCTGCAATGCTTTCATTATTATTAGTGGCTTGTTGAACTGCATCGATTAGTTTTTTTAGATCATCGGGGTTGGATACTTTTGGGATTAAGACATCCCAATCGGGTGTGGTAAGAGATTTTAATTTTTCGAGATCAGCGGCATAAAGATTATCTACGGATGCAGCGGATTGAGCAGCGAGAGCATCCATATCTATTGTTGTCGAATTCGTATCTGTCATGTGATTCCTCCTTATTACGGGTACAGTTTATTTAGTACCTGGTTTTGTTGGGGGTTCGAGGGCGGTATCAACCCGTTGGATTTCCTGCAAGGTTTTATTGAGTTTATCGGATGCGGAAATAAGTGCAGAATTGACCTTGTCGTTTATATCTTTTAAACCGAGAGTTTGCAAGACGTTATCCTGGAGTGTTTGAACCTTGCGGATACTGTTTAAATGCGCGGTAATGGTGTTGTTGGCATTATTAACCTGACGAAACGCTTGATCTACATAATTGAGAAGTTTGGTTTCATCTTGATCGATGGGGTCCATAACTTCCTTTTTCTTTGTTTCGATTTGTTTGACTGCGGCATTTGCCCATGCCACAATCTGATTATAGCTTTGAGTATCATTGGCAGTAGAAGCAAGTTGAACGAGGTTTGCCCGCTGGATAAAATCTTTAATAAACGCCGGATTCCAGTGGTCGTCCAGGATATTTTGTGCCTGCATTCTGAGTGAATCGAAATACGAATTAATTAAGTTACGATATGAAACATGAATGGCATCGAGGTCCTGCCCTAATGTATATGAAAGTGTTACAACTTCAGTAGGGACATTGGGCCTCACACATCCGGTTCCGATTAATACCAGGAATAATATTATTGCAAGGGTTAAATACCGTATAAGTCGTATCATCATTTACCTCCTCCGTATAAATTATAGCATATACAAAAAAAAGTTACTATTATTAATCAGAGGAGGCAAATTTAAGATTAATTTATTGTAAATGTGGTATCGCTTGAATCAAATGTGGTTGTACCGGGTTCTTCCACTTCAATTTTAATTTTAAAACCGGTTCCGGGAACAAAAAGTCTCGCATTGAGTAAGTCGCCGGCTCTCCATGAATAACTACGGGCAGTAGAAGGAATTGCATTTGCTATGGTATCCACGAGTACATCATTTTTCCAAAGGGTAATTTTATACGAACGGGCAATACCGGAGGCATTCCAGGTTATATTATAAGTGGTTCCACGAGTCCAGGTTTCACCACCATTGGGTGACGTTAGTGAAATACTTTTGGTACTGGTGATCTGGAAAGCATTATTTGATATATCATAGATGGATGCGTTATCGGATTTACTAATTCTTACGAGGCATAAAGAGGATTCCACAGACGGAATATACCAGGAATATTTCCCTGTATTGGGAGTACTTGCTATAATGGAAATCCAATTATTACCATTATCGGTGGAGTAATCGATCTTGACATTGGAAATGGATCCGGTTACTGTCCAGGTAATGGGACGCATTTTCCCGGGTAAATAGCTTTCGCCTCCATTGGGAGATGAAAGGGTAATCTGGGGCGAGGGTGTGGCCCCTGAGATTGTAAAGGATGCATCGCTGATATCGTAAGTAGTGGATCCGTTTTCTTCGACTTTAATTTTATATCCTGAGCCGGAAGGTGCCGTACCACCGATATAACTCCCGATGGGATTCCAGGTTACATACCGTTTGGTCAGGGGAATATTATCTGCGATGGTACCGATATAAGAATCATTTTGCCAGAGGGTGACTTTCTGTGACCCACGGAGATAAGTGTGTGTCCAGGATATATTTTTTATATGTCCTGCAATTAATTCTTCACCGCCATTGGGAGACATAACAGTTATGGATGAAACGGGATAAATTGTAAAAACAGCATCGCTGGTATCGGAAGTAGCTGTTAATGTTTCTTCTACTTTGATCTGGAAATCATTACTATCGGCAGCAGTCCCACCGATATAATTCCCTACAGTCCACGAATAAGACGTAGCGGTTTTGGCGAGACCGGTTGCAATATCGCCGACTCGAACGCCATTCTTCAATAATATCACTTTCAATTGTGAAGTGAGCCCGGAAGAGGTCCAGGTAATGGTTTGAGTGGATCCCATTTTCCACACTTCACCTCCATTTGGTGAAGTCACTGTAATGATGGGATCAATAATGGTAAAAGAGGCATTACTGGAATCATTTACACCGGAAGCGGCTTCTATAATTTTAATAGTGTATCCGGTCCCTGCGGAAACAGTTCCTCCGGAATAATTCCCGACAGTCCACGAATAAGAATTGGTACTATTAGAAATATCGGAAGCAATATCACCTACTTTTACCCCATTCTGCCACAATGAAATGGTTAAGGTTTCGGTTAAACCGGAAGAGGTCCAGGTAATATTTTGAGAAGAACCGAGCTTCCATGATTCTCCTCCATTGGGAGAAGTCACAGTAACCGATCTGGGAATAGTATAAACGATTTTGTCGACCCACCCTTTATCGGAACCGCCGGACAAGGTTCCGTCTTTCGAATAGGTCCAACGAAGCGTATGGGTACCGGAGGCAATAGAAAGAGATTTTTGTTGCCAATCGACTGAACCTGTAATATCATATTGGGAGACATTATCGACATAGAAATTCAAAAAATCGAAACCGGATTCCGAGGACACCTTCCAATAGAAGCTCAAATCTCCGGGACCGGTAACAGTTGTTTGAAAAGAAGATGTTTCGGCATCTCCTATGGCTCCACTTTGAGCGGCATCTCCACCATAATAATATGTGGTTGTCTGCCCCATCCATGGCTGTGTCCCGGCTGATGTAAAAGTCAAAGTGCTGTTGTCTACGGCTTCATTTATCGATATCGGATAATTGGCAATAAGTCTGTGAGGTGAACTCATAACAACCTGTATAGTCCGGTTTGAATTGGTTACACCATCAACGGACCAACTATTAAAACTATAACTCCCGTATGTTTCCGGTGCAGTAAGAGTCACTGTAGTACCGTTATAATACCGAAATAAATCGGTTGTGCCGCTGCCATTTCCATTTGCATCATTGGGACTGATGGTAATGGGGATCCCGGATGAAGGGGAAGATTGAATCACCAGAATATTGGTCCCGGCAGGGGCGATAGAGACGTTAAAGGATATGGTGGAGCCGACAGCTCCGATACCGGAAATATTCAATCCACCGGGTTTATCAGTGGATAAGAAACTGGAGGGATTGGTGATATCGTTTATAGCGGTTCGACCGACAGAGGAGTTAAAATTGGCTGAATTTGGCGACCCATCGTCTGTTAACGTTCCATTGGGACGATAAATATATACTTCATCGGGAGGACCACTGGCATTACCGGTATAGGACGTATTGATACGATAAACAAGCAGCCCCTCCCCGGGTAAGGAATTCTCGAAAATTGTTGTCTTTTTCCTGTATTCGATTACGAAATATTCGGTAGCAGAATTGGGAGAAGCAATTTTATAACAATTGTTGGTTGAGGAGGAAAGGGGATTCAATGAATAAGTCCCGCTAGTGGTAATGGTTGGAATGGAAGAAATCCATCCGCCGTATTTGTATTTCATATAAGCTGAGATATGACGGGGTGGGTTGGAATCGCTGGCCATTAATTCCCATGCCCATACGGGGTTCAATCCGTCATACGAGTAATGATACAAATCGGGAGAACCGAGAGAATGAAACATCTCATGGCATAAAACACCGACTCCGCTGGACATGAGGCTGTCACGTAGTTGAAAATTAAAAGTATATACGCGTTTAGAGTTAATATAAGCCACCTGGGAGTATAGTGACCACATGTGAGGCCACAACAAAGTTGCCCATGCGGTAGGACTTCCTGAAACGATAAAACATACATTGTCGACATAACCATCGCCATCGCCGTCGACATTCAAATCCGTAGGTATATCCGCGCTGACAGCATCGACTGCATTTTTCAATAGGGTGTGTTCACGGGTGGTTCGTTCGGAATCGTTACTATAACCGATTGTATTGGTTACTGAGTAGGGTTGAAAATATCCCCGTACGTGCGAATCCTGGTATGAAACAACAGTTGTGGTTGCTTCAGGGTAAAATGTAGTGTTTATAGTCAATTGGTTATAAGATGCTTCAGTAAAATAATTCCGCATGGAATTGGTGTTGGCTGTGGTATTATTAAACATACTGTTATATGTAGAGATATTATCGGTAAATTCACTTTCACCACTAAAACGAATAAAAATAACTATATTATTGAGCCCTCCTGTTTTAGGAGCATTAAGAGGTCCTTCCCCCAACGTAGGATATAAATCCTCCCGGTTGGGTATTCTATTTCGGGGTTGTTTGAGCCCGCGGGGAATTTTTAATTCAGCTGGTTTGTAATTTCCATTTACTATATATTGAGAGGGTTTCAATTCCCCTTTTTCCATGATTGCATATACATAGTACCCGCTTTCAGGGTCTTGCATAATGGTATATCCATCTATGTCATGGAGCCAGTTATAATATTCATCTCCACTGGCAAACAACTTTAACTCCTGACCATCGGGCTGGGTTACTTTTACGGGGAATTTTTCAAGGTAAGCGCCAAATATATTAATAGTCAGAAAAGGGATTAGTAAAAAGATTGACAGAAAAAGATACCTGTTTATTTTATTTTTCATATTTTCTCCTATTATTTTGATGGACCGAAAAAATGTAAACTCATGATTAACCGTAATAGTATGTAATGAAAAACGGGAAATGTCAACACTTATTTTCCCCAACCCTTCAAAGGGCTTTTATAATCGCAAAAAAAACTTTTTTAACATAATAAAAAATGAGAATATTATGGATGATTTTACAATCTCATCTTGGAGATTATTTTAATAGGTTTTTTAATTTGATTTTCTCAAACGAAGCCAATCCGTAAAGAGCAATGATGCAGAAATCAGAGGAAACAATGCAATGAGGAAACAGGATTTTTGAACGCCAATAACAGGAAGGAAAAAGGATCCGATAAAAAATGCACCTAATGCGGCACCGATATGATCCATGGCATTGATTACTCCTGCTGTTTTCCCTGCCTGGTTTGAATTTTTGGTAATATATAAATGAATCGCGAGTGGAAAAACCATTCCGACAAAGAAACCAATTATCATAGCGCTTCCGAATATAATGGCATAGTTGATTAATTCAATATGTTGTACGAAGCGTATGAGACCGGGCATAAAAACAGCGACAATGGCAGTGGCAATTTGAGTTAAGATGAGGCAGAAGACTACTTTACTGCCGGGTTTTTTGGGATTTGACAGAAACCGGTTGGCTGATGCAGCACCGAGAGGAAGACCGAACATAAATACGGCAGTAATAAAACCGACAATATAATAGATATTCCCAAAATCCTTCTGGAACATATAAAGTAGTACCAATTCAAAGGAAAGGCCGGTCATTCCCATTGAAAATACGGAAGTTAGTGTATGAAATTTTAAAAATTTTCCTGCTGCTTGTTTTTTCCTGGAAATAGTTATAATCAAGAGTCGGATGAAGAACAAAAGTAAAACAAGAAATATGACATCTCTGACTTTTAATTGTTCGAAAAATTCAAGAATCCCTGCAATATTGCTTTCACCATACCAACCGATAATTTTATTATAATAAAGACAGGCAATGGGTGTTTCGTCGGTATTGAGTGGAATATCGATCATGGAGTCGAGTGTTTGCTTCATGTCGCGGGTTTGTGTTTCAGGAAACAAAGAGCGAAAAACGACACGTAATTTATGAGGTTCCATCCGGGAATTCTCATAACGTTGTCCCAATACCTGGGGATTATCGGAAACACTTCCTGGGGTTTGAGATGCAAACAGAAAATTGACCATACCGGGAGTGATAACGATTTCAGGGAAAACGGATTTCAACGTTCTATAAACGGATGCTGTATACTGTGTGATTATTCCATGGGTATAAGTTTCGGAAGATGTGGCCCGTAACGAAACAACCCCTCCGGGGTTCATTACTTTTGATAAAGCCTGAAAAAACTCACGGGAATAATACCTGTTCAAGAGTAAGGTTGACGGTTCGGGAACGTCGATAAATACAATATCGAAATTGGGGGAAAGGAAGTTGATATCTTTACCTTTCTCATTTGTTTTAATAAGATCATCGATGTATTTTCTGCCATCTTGGAGTAGTATTTTGAACCGTTTATCGAGGAGGATTTGTTTGTCTTCTTCGGGAAGAAATTTTAACGTGGTATTTATAACAGCAGGATCGATTTCAACGGAAACGAGTTCCGAAATATTATATTTTAGCAAAAATTTAGCGAGACCGCTTAAGGCATCTCCGATTATTAGTATGCGTTTGGGTTCGGGATGCTGGCAGATGAGGTTGGCAGCAAGCACCATATTATCGTCATCATTGGGAAAGGCAAACGCAAACGTGGTATTGAGAAAGACATTATATTGCCCGGATAATTCAGCAACACCGATATTTTGATACTTTGAATCCACCGAATATACCAATGGAAGGGTAGAAAAACTTCTCCATCTTTCCCGGGTAGTCCATGTTTCGATTTTTTTATTAACGGAAGGCCATAACGAAATAAGTGTGGCAATAAGTAATATTATTGCCATAATTACGGGTTTCCGTTTCGCGGATTTGAGAGAGATAATACACCCGCTTATCAGAAGGGGAAGTGTTGCGGCTGCGATTATTATATAAGAGTTGAATTTTCCCACGAGTAAAAATGTAAACAAAATACCGCTGACAAGAGAGCCGATTGCTTCGAGTATATAAATCCGTGAAATACTTTTGACGGGGTTGGGTTTGTTTATTTTTCCAGGAGTTTCGCCGGTGGATTCCATAAACCGGATATGTACTTTGGCAGCAGCAGGAAATACAAATCCGATAAAAAAACTAATGGGAATAATTATCAATGCGGAATATAAAAACACATTAAAAAAGCGAATGTAAGTTCCGGGAGGGGTATGACTGATTGCATAGAGAAAGCGTATCGATGTAATGGATACAGGAAGAAGAAAGACCATTATCAATATGGATATTACGAAAAGAGATAAATTATTACTGCTCTTTTCGGATATAATTCCGCCTAGATAAGTACCGGAGAAAATTCCGATAAGCCAATTTGTCAGGAGTACGCCAAAAATAAATTCATTCCCGTATACTACAACATAGAATTCCCTTAATATAAGTGTTTGAGAAACAAGAGCAAAGGCACCGAGAAAAAAATAGGTAAATAAGATGAGGCGTATCCAATTCTTTTGAGTAAGGCGGTTTGATATGGAATTCTTAATCATGTTAGAATTCTAAGATATCCTTTAATCGCTGTCAATAGGAGAAGCGATTTGATTTCTCGACGACTAATAATGAAAATTATCAGTTGTTAATGGAATTCTTTTTTTCTATGTTTTACCGAGCCGGTGAATCCCTTTAAAATCAAACTGCGACTTGAAAAAAATTACAGGACTGGTATAATAATAAAAGTGAAGAATATTGGTTTTATACCAGAAAATTAATAAGGAAGTGTATCTATGGTAACGGGAAATGTAAAAGAATTTAAATTTCATTTGGCTTCAAAAAAAATATCTGCGTTAATTGTTATCTTAGTCAGTATTATTCTGCCTGTTTATATTGGAGGCGAAGCGCTTTCGCAAATCGGTCCGGTAGATGAAGAATCCATGAAAACGATCTGTGGTTTTTGGGTACTGGATGATACGCGTGTGGCTCACCGGTACACAAATGAATTCGTATGCCTCATCGATGGATTGAAATACTTCCGGTATAACAGAGTTGGAACGAATCCAGGATTACCCTATGTTTTTACGATTGTAAAATCGAAAAAGACAGGGCGTTTTTATTTTGCACGTGGATATTATAAAGATGGCCGATTATACGGATCAACTTCACGGATGGAGTTTAAAAACAAAGATCATTTTGTTGTGTATGAAGAGAAAAACCCGGAAGTTATTTTTTTTGAAGCACATCGCGCACAGGTGAAAAACAAACCCAGGTAAAATGATGATGACGATACACAAACCTCTCCATCCGGTTAAAAACGGATACAGGTGGAGATGGATTCGGGTGTATATATCTTGTATAATTTTTTGTTTTTTTCCTTTCTCCGGTTCTCCGGTAGAGAAGAAAATTTACGGTGGTGTGCCTTCTTCATCCATCGATTCCGACCTCGAAACAGCTTTTTACAATGAAGGGAAATTTTTCCAGATAAAAAATGATTACCTGGCTGCGTTGGATAGTTATTTTAAAGCGTTAACCTATTCAGCCAAATTGGAAAAAAACAGAAGCGGCTATATATACCTGGATATTCACGAGATTTTCAAAATGTTGAATTATGGGGAATTATCTAAGAATTATTTAAAAAAAGCCCTGGATTTTTCCAACAATTATAAGGATGAAGAATTAAAAATTCGGGTTCTGAATGCCTACGGTAATCTATTATATGAAGAAGAAAATTACGAACGTGCATCGCTGTATATAGACCGGAGTTTAAAAGCAGAAGGAAGACGCTCTCAATATATTTGCGCCATTCCTTCGTTGTATCTGAAAGCATCTATTTTACTGGCAAAAAATAAGAAAATGTATGGGGGAAGCGGTAATGTTTCGAATCCCACAATCGAGCAGCGAATTACTGTCAGACGCTCAGAAGCGATTCAATTATTAAAAAAAGCAGTGGATATGGGTTTGGAATTAAAACAGTATAACAATCTATTACCTGTAATTAGTGATTATATAGAGTTGGAGATTCATTCGGGGAACTTTAAGAATGCTTTATTTTACCTGGATAAGATCGATGAAATCTATGCGCCATATTATCGTTACTATTTCTTTTATTACTATTTAAAAGCATTGTATTTTGAGAAAAAAGGGAAAATTTATTCTGCACTTCGTTTTTACCGGGAGACGGCTTCTGCTTTATCAAAATATAGAACGGATTCAAATTCGAGTTCTTACATGCAGTTCCAGGAAAAAATCAATGGGATTTATTCGGGTTTAATACGGTTCTATTTACAAATGTATAACACCTCTTCCAACAGCCTTTATCTAAAGAATGCTATTTTTTTCAGCGAAGTAAAAAATGATTATTCCTATGAATATGTCACAGTCAATTCCCGGGATTATACATTCCTTAATGAAGAGAGAACACGACTGGAAAAAGATTTCCTTCTATTGAATTCAAAATATATCGGGTTATTATCGGGGGGAGTAGAAAAAAAAGGGATTCAAATTTATGAGAAAAAACTCGAATCCTATCGAAATCAATTGGATGAACTGTCTGAATTGTCACGGGAATCACCGCTCTCATATAAACACTATACCTTTAAAGACCTGGATTTAAAGTCGATCCGGGCTAACTTGACACCAAACCGTGTTATAATCAAATATGTTATTATGGAAGAGGCTATTTATGCATATATTATCGGGAACCGGTTCATCAGGATTATCAAACTAAAAGGAAACGTTAACACAATTCTAAGGGATGTTAAGCGTTTAACGGCACCTCTGGAAGAATTTTCAAGAGGACGGGTAGATTATTTGCGAATTCGGTACGATTTGAAACTTGCGGAAAAACTTTATAAAATATTGTTGAAAGATGCTTTAGGGTTTACTGCTCCTGGTTCGGAATTGGTTATTATCCCGGACCGGGAATTGTTCCGAGTTCCTTTTGATGCCCTGGTCACAGGGTTTAAACGAAGCAGTGCACGTCCAGGAGTCTTTTTTTCCGAATATGAAACGGCTGAATATCTTGTAGAAAGTTATTCTATTTCATACGCCTATTCATTATTTCATCTGAAAGCCAAAAGCCGAAATTATAATGGAAACCGGTTTAAAGTAGTTGGGTTTGGAGCGCCAACGATCTCCACTTCGGGTATTCATAATAATGGCTTCGATTTAACGGGGAGTGGGACTGAAGCGGGAATGTTCAAGGAGTTACCTTCGGCAGAGAAAGAATTAAATATCATTCCCTCAATCTGGGGAAAAAAGGAAACGCGCATTTTTTTACATAA
>JAKAGC010000618.1 GCA_021817755.1 Acidobacteriota bacterium
GAAAGTTTTCTTAAATATGGTTTGGTTGCCAAGGCCATTGAAAAGAATCTTATCACTGTAGATCTATACGATCTGCGCCACTTTACTACCAATAAACATTTAAAAGTCGATGACCGCCCTTTTGGCGGAGGTGCAGGCATGGTTATGATGCCTCAACCCCTTTTCGATTCCATCCATTCCATCCGACAAAATAAAACAGGAAAGGTAATCCTTTTTTCCGCGTATGCAAATCCCCTTAACCAGGAAAAAGCAAAAGAACTGGCAAAGGAAGATCATTTGATTCTCGTTTGCGGACGGTATGAAGGGATCGATCAACGCTTTATCGATGAATGCGTTGATGAAGAGATTTCCATAGGTGAATATGTACTCATGGGTGGAGAAATTCCTGCTATGGTTCTCATTGAAAGTGTTTCCCGTATGCTCGATGGTGTCATCGGTAACCCTGAATCCGTAGAAACCGACTCATACTACCATGATGAAAGTTATGCGTTTCCACAATATACTCAACCTCGCGACTACAACGGCCTTAAAGTACCGGATGTGCTTTTATCCGGGAATCACAAGGCCATTCAAGAATGGCGAATATTAAATCAAAAAAGGAGATCATTATGAATAAAATCGTTGAATGTGTTCCTAATTTTTCTGAAGGAAGAGACACAAAAATCATCGAGAAAATAACAGACGAAATTAAAAAAGTACCCGGCGCCGAATTATTGGATGTAGACCCCGGACGCGACACCAACCGTACCGTGGTCACATTTGCAGGAAACCCCGATGCAGTTCTTGAAGCGGCGTTTCAAGCAATTAAGAAAACCGGAGAATTAATTGATATGTCCAAACATACAGGCGCTCACCCCCGTATGGGCGCAACCGATGTATGCCCCTTTGTTCCTGTTTCCGATGTAACTATGGAGGAATGTGTCGAAATAGCTAAAAAGCTTGCCAAACGCGTTGCCGAAGAATTGAATATTCCCACTTACCTTTACGAATACGCCGCCACTTCCGAAGAACGCCGCAGCCTTGCTTATATCCGTGAAGGCGAATACGAAGCTTTACCTGAGAAATTAAAACAGCCTCAGTACAAACCCGATTTCGGAGAACCCGTTTTCAATGCTCATTCCGGTGCTACCGTGATCGGTGCTCGCGATTTCCTTATCGCTTATAATGTCAATCTCAATACACGCAATACCAAATTGGCTACAGAAATCGCCAATCGTATCCGTGAAAAGGGACGCACTGTTAAAAACCCCGAAACCGGCGTAAAAGAACAGATTCCCGGAACTCTTAAAGCTGTTCGCGGTGTCGGCTGGTATATCCCCGAATACAATATGGCCCAGCTTTCATTCAATCTCTTGAATTACAAAGTAACTCCGTTGTACCGGTTATTTGAAGAAGCTGAAAAATTCGCCGCCGAATTCGGTATCCGTGTTACCGGAAGTGAACTCGTAGGCCTCATTCCTCTCGATGCCATGATCGAATGCGGTAGACATTTTCTTAAAAAGCAGGGCAGTTCAACCGGAGTCAATGAGAAAGAGCTTATTCGTGTTGCTATTCAGACACTCGGTCTCGCAGAGATTTCCGAATTTAACCCCGACCACAAAATTATCGAGTACAAACTCCGTAAAAAAGGTAAGCTCGCTTCTATGAATATCTATGAATTTGCAGATGAGCTTGCTTCCGATTCTCCCGCTCCCGGTGGTGGAAGCGTAGCCGCATTAAATGGAACTCTCTCTGCCGGTTTAAGTGCCATGGTCGGTAACCTCACGTATTCCAAGAAAGGTTATGAAGCCGTAAAGAGTGAAATGTGTGAAATTTCCGATAAAGGCCAGGTACTCAAGGATTTCTTTACCGAATCCATCGATCGTGATACCGATGCATTTAATTTGATTATGAGTGCGTTTGGTTTACCCAAATCATCTCCCGAAGAAAAAGCAGCCCGCACACAAGCCATCCAGGATGCCACGAAAGAAGCAACGCTTGTGCCTTTTTCTGTTCTCGAGAAAACGTTACAGGCAGCTCAGCTTGCTCTTGTTGCTGCTGAGAAAGGCAATCAGAATTCGCTTTCCGATTCCGGTGTTGCAGGTCTTACTGCTGCCGCTGCTGCTGAAGGTGCTTTTTATAATGTCATGATCAACCTCCAGGGCATCGAAGATGAAGCATTTAAAGCCGATTTAACCCATAAAGCTCATGATATCTTTAAGCAGGTAAAAGAAATTGCTGAAAAAATCAAAACTGTGATGTACAAAGGTCTTAATATAGATTGTTAGTTTTTCTATTCAAGGGGGGCATTTTTAAAAAATTGCCCCCCTTGACCCCCTAAAAAATTTTTGATTATTGTAGTTGTATTACAAATCCCTGATTTTAATTCCCCTCAAATTATCCTTTCCCTGATTTATGGCATATGCCAATCTCTCTACAAAAAAATAAATTCCCTAAAAATGAATCAAAAGTTTTGGCCGGGTCCAGGGGCGGGTTTTTCAAAACGAGCCCCTGGACAAGTCATCTATAAAACACCTAAAGAGTTATAATCCCGAAATCATAAACCGTGTGTTTTTCTTTGGTGACGATTTTTTCATAAACCGGCGGAGTAATCTTTGTTAATACATTAAATTTCCCGTCTTTCCAGAAATAGATGCGGAAGTAGATATCAGGTTCCGATTCCATACCGAAATCGCTAAAGGTTTTTTTCCCGAAAGCAAGAGAGAATTTTCCTTCTTTATCAGTAATAACGGTTCCGATATAATCGTCTTCGAATTTATCTTCGTCATATACCACAATTTTATGGAAATCCAGCGGTTCTTCATTTTTATTTTGGAGAGTCCCTCTGATTTTAAATTCATTGCCCAGGTTTTCAATATCTGCGATAGCGCAGTGGATTGTTTTTCCCTGGACCATATGAGTGGCCAGTTTATCTTTAATTTCTTTCCATTTGCGTGGAATTTTTACCAGGAATTCTTCCGTAAGCAGGATCTTTTCCGATGTAATCATCTGTGGTGTAATTCCTTGCATATCGTGGATAAATTCCCAATCGATCAAGCCTATTTCTGATTTATTTTCCATATCGATTAATGATTTCATTGTGTCCTCCTAAAAGGTTAGTTCTCGATTAATGTTCGACGTTTTCCAGGACGAAGGTATATACATCCGCGTACAATTCTACTTGTTTGGAGAGTGCAGCACCTGCTCCATGTCCCACCTGGGTTTCGATCCGGATCAGCATCGGGCGGGTTCCTTTGTATTTTTCCTGGAGTGCTGCCGTATATTTAAACGAATGAGCCGGGAAAACCCGGTCGTCGTGGTCTGCTGTAGTTACAAGGATAGCAGGGTATTCCACACCCTCTTTAATATTGTGTAATGGAGAGTAGGCATAAATATAATTGAATTGGTCTTTATTTTCGCTTGAACCATATTCGCTTGCCCATGATCTACCGATTGTGAAATACTGGAAGCGCAG
>JAKAGC010000619.1 GCA_021817755.1 Acidobacteriota bacterium
ATTGTTACCAGTATTAACCCGGTTTAAACCCGATTGAGTTCCGATCCAAATCTTACCTAAATTGTCGATACTCATGCACCGGATATTATTTCCGGTTAATCCGTTTGTCTGTGTGAGTGTATGGGTAATAGAGTTGTTCTCTAAAATAGCTATGCCTTTGTGGTCCGTTCCAATCCAGATTTTTTTTTGTGGATCGGCGAGGAGTGCCGTAATATTATTGACCGGAAGTCCGTTAGAAGTGGTAATGGAAGAAATGATGGCAGGTTTGATTCGAACAAGACCCGATGTATATGTAGCCAGCCACAGATTTTTTTCGGTGTCAAAACAAATGGCATTAATATAATCATCAGGAAGGCCATCCTGTGTTGTAATCGATGTGATCTGCTCATCTTTCTTTCGAATTAATCCGCTACCCTCGGTTCCTATCCAGATGATACCATCCTTGTCCTGCTCAATCGATCGTATGGAATTTCCTTTGAACAGGACTTTGGGAGAAGTTTCGTGGGAATTAAGAGATGATACATATATGCCATCATCGGTTCCGGTATATAATTGATGATTTCTATCTTCTGCGAAGCAAGAGATTACGATTTCCTTAAAATTGGGCAGTGGAAAAGAGTTGATTTGTTGACCTGATAGACGGAAAATTCCATTAAAGGAGGTGCCGATCCAGGTATTACCCGAAGGGAAGGATTTCATTGTAGAAATAAAAAATTGCCACGTATTATCGTTGAATTTGAATGGGGTAGGATTGAGAATACCATTTTCAAGAATAAGTAATCCTTTTTCAGTAGCGACTAAAAGTTTATTGGAATTGTAAGTAGTGATGGCTTTAATATTGTTAAAAGATTGACCCCCCGGAACAGTTAACGTATTCCAGGTTCCTTTATCATATAGAGTAAGGCCTGCGGCAGTTCCGATATATAGCGTATGATGCTTATCTTCATATAAGCAAGTAATGATATCGTTCTTTAATCCCTGGGTATTCCATCGGTTAAATACTTTAAAAAGCGTTCCATCGAAACGAACCAGGCCGGATTCGGTTCCGCACCAGAGGTAGCCATCGGAAGATTGTAGAAGCGTTGTAATAGAATTACGGGGCAGCCCGTTTTCAATAGTATATTTGAAAACAGAATAAGGCTGCCCGTTGATATGTATTATGTCTGAATAAACAAGGGAGAGTGGGAGCAAAAAGAGTATTATGAAAATCCGTTGTCTTCCTGACATGGTTATGCGTTGTTTTTATTTCTCCATTAATTTTCGTATCGAAGCAGTATAATCCGGGTAGAGAATACCTTTTTCCGTGATAATGGCAGTGATGAGTGAGTGGGGGGTTACATCGAATGCCGGATTAAATACAGTTGTTTCCGGGCGAGCGATTTGTTGTTTGAAGAAGTTTAGCACTTCTTCTTTATTACGTTCTTCAATGGGAATCGAGGCTCCTGAGGGAATAGAAAAGTCGATTGTAGAAAGTGGGGCTGCGACATAGAAAGGGATTTTATGGAAATTGGCCAGTATCGCCACAGAATAAGTACCGATTTTATTGGCCGTGTCACCATTAGCAGCAATGCGATCAGCGCCGACTATGACTGCATCCACCTTCCCCTGTGACATAATGTAACCAGCCATATTATCCGTTATTAACGTTACCGGGATATTATCCTGCTGCAATTCCCAGACTGTTAAACGGGCGCCCTGTAGATAGGGGCGAGTTTCATCAGCAATAACGGAAATCTTTTTGTTCTTCTCGACTGCCGCTCGGACCACGCCTAATGCGGTTCCATAACCGGAAGTGGCCAGTGCACCGGCATTACAATGAGTTAAAACGGTTTGGCCTGATTTTAGAAGTACCTCACCGTTAAACCCGATTTTTTTATTGATTTCAAAATCTTCCGTATCGATTTTAAGTGCTTCTTCCAGCATCATTTTTTTTAACTGCGGCACATCATGTTTATAATCATTATAAACCTTTTTCATACGGTTGACTGCCCAGAATAAGTTAACAGCCGTAGGGCGGGTAGATGCAATGGTATCTTCGATGATTTTATATTGAGCATCATCTATCGCGGGGGTTTTAAGAACTCCCAGCGCAATACCCATTGCGGCAGCGACTCCGATTGCAGGTGCGCCGCGAATTACCATTTCTTTAATACTGCGTGCTACTTCTCGATAATCGCAATGCTCGATAAATTTTTCTTCTACCGGTAACAAACGTTGATCGATCATGTATACTTTGTCGTTTTTCCATTCGACAACAGGGAACATTGAACCTCCTATAGAATAATTGAATTTGATTTAGTACTGATTTTATTTTTTATTCCTAAGAAAATAATCCAAACGAATTGATTATAAAACGCATTAAGGGAATTGGTGAATTCCCCATGAGAGAATGGACAAAGAAACAGTTTTTTACCGGACCCAGCCAATAGGAACACCGGCTCTTCTGGCTTCCTTTTTGAGTTTGATGATATCCTGTTGATAATCGACCAGGCGTTGTTTGACAATCTGGATTTCATCGTAAATTTGATCTTTTTTCTTTTCTTTTTCTGCTCGCTGTGAGATTATATCACAGGCAAAATATTCCTGTTGGGCAATAAAGAATTTTTTTTCGAGAGTTTGAAGTTGATCTTGTGCAGTCTGGATATTTTTATCGATAGCTGCGCGTCTACTTTTCCAATATTTTTCGGTGTACCGGGGATTATCTGTTCCAAGGTCAACAGGTGAATCGAGACTTTCTTCAGTTTTTTTATTTTGTGCTTTGGAATTCTGGTTTTGATTTGTTTGACTGCTATTATTCGTGTTATTTGAAGAGCTGGAATTATTATCATCGCGTTCTACAGTAGTAATAACAATATCTTTGTACTTCTTGAGATCTTCATCGGTAATAACGATGGGTTTTTTTGAGCTATTTTTATCGTTAGATTGCTTGTTTTTCGGAGATTGAGTAGTCGAGTCTTCTGTGTCTTTATATTTTTTGAGGTCTTCGTCGGTAATAACAATCGGTTTTTTCTGTTCCTTCGATTCCTCTTTTTTCTCTTCTTTTTGCTTTTCTTTTTCGGTTTCCTGGAGTGAAGGAGTTTGAGCCGGTTGAGAACCGGCCCATGAAAATCCTGTCCGGGAAATTATCCCGAAAGAAAAGAAAAGTATGAGGACAAATAAAACACGCCATACTTTCATTAATTTATTTCTCCAATACCTGGATTTTAACCAGGCGGTTTTTTCTTCGTTGTTCTTCTGTTGAATTATCACACGGGGCGTCTTTTTCACCATAGTAATTGGCTTCGATTGCTTCTGGATTTACGCCCAGGGTATCCACGAGATATTTTTTTACTGCTTCTACCCGGTTTTTCGATAATTCAAGGTTAAATTCAACACTGCCGATACTACAGCAATACCCCCTGAGTATAACTTCATAGTTTTTATGAGCTTCGATGAAATCCTTGATTTTTTCCA
>JAKAGC010000620.1 GCA_021817755.1 Acidobacteriota bacterium
CGAGTTAAATATCGGTTCCCCGGAAGTCAAAGTCAGCGATTTACACGATTGTATTGCTGAACTTATACGCAATTATCCCGAATTGAGAGAGTGCAGGCCCGGTTGTAAAATAACTCTTGAAGTCCTCAATTCAGCCACTAAAGAAAACTATATCCGGTTCCGTTCAGGACCGAATCATATCAGGGGATTAAAAGGGTGTAATGTCGTAACAACCGAAGTTAAACTAGAACTCGATCAAAATCAGCGGGGAATCCGGTTAATCGAGAAAAATAGCGGATACTGGGCCCGAGCCACTGTTCAACTCGAAAACAAACCCGAAAAAATATCCCTCGAAACATTGATAAAAAAAGTTCCTCAATGCGAATTCACTTTACCCACCGTTTTTGCGTCCGATCATGTCATAATTCATATTCCACAATCTTCAGGCCAAAACTTCAAAATCTTTTACGATCAAAACTCCCGGTCTCCCCGTGCAGGCATTAACAGAAGACCTGATAAACAAATCGATTTTTCCACCGACGATTTTTGCTGTATTCCCATTTATAAGGCATCCGATAAAGGAAATGTACTACTTATTAAAGGCTCCGTTTCGGAAAACCGGAATTCCCTCGTTTTGCATGAAATTACCATCGATATCGATCGTAAATACCCTGATTTATCCCGTTTTATAGATTCCGCCGGTTCATGTGCAGAATTTGTATTGAATTAATTATAGAGCTAAAAAATGAAATTTCTGTCAATTTATAGGAGAAAAAAATGAAAGATACAGATACTCTCATTCCCAATCCTTTTGCATCCCCGGAAGATTCATGGCATGAAACAGATACGGCATACACTTTTCCTGATCCCGATCCCATTACAAAAAGTATCCATGATAGGATAAATGAACTCCCTCTTCCTGAAGATGCATATCCCATTAAAATTACCCAGGATACCGTTATATTTGCCGATCCCAAAACAGGTATTATTTTTGGACCCAAGGCCGAAGGCACACTCGGTATTATTCTCTACGGAGAACGGATCGGAAGTGGGCGATGGCATAGAGAAGGTGCCGGTCAAAATGCCCGAGCTATCAGAATCCCACGTCTACTTAGCTCTGATATCCTCCTTAATTTCCACATAGCTGAGATATCCAATTGCGAGGGATTACAAGCCGCGCTATTTACTGACCTCAACGGCTTACTCGGAGCTATCTCTTTCTTCCGCCTTAATATTCCAAACAATTTTACTCAATTACCCCATCATTCCGGCAATGCTTTCCTCGGATTTTATCTCTCTCCCTCTTTTCAATACAAAGTGTGTTTACTTGCCAGGGATAAAGCATGGCCCGAGGATTTTGACTCTTACTTAACGGAAATCGGTAAAACTCCCGCAGATATCTTTGACATGGTTCTCGATAAAAATACCTCCTATGAACCCAATTTTAATCATATTAATCCCCAAAATCTCAACCATCTCGTGTTTATTCCACACTGTTCAAATAAAAATAAAGGAGTAATATCCCAATGTGATCAATCCTACTCAATGTGGGAACCCAAATCCCTCAGCCGTGATACCCTCCATGTTACAAGCAAAGAACGGAATATTAGCGGGTGGTGGTTTAATCTCCCTATTGCTCTTTACAGTTGGATGACTGCCGATTTACAGCGCCTTCTTACTGCAACCGTCGAAGGTGGTGAAGATACCCATCAAATTAAGAATGAAATCGATATTATAAAAGCATGGAAACTCGTCGATTGGTTCCAATTATTCAAAACTCTTGCCACCGGATTTTACCATCTCCACACCCGCGGTGCCATTCATGGCGATTCTCGCCCCGCAAATATCATGTTTCAAGCCTCCCCAAATGGAAAAATTTTACCCGAAAGTTTTCAGTGGATCGATATCGGTCTCGGGTATGAAATTGATATCACCTCACAGAATGAAACCGGTCAAACCTCCATCACTCCGCGACCCCTCGGAGGAAGCCGAACCACACCCTTTTATGCCCCCGAACGCATCGAAGGCCGGGAGCTCGAAGATGCTGACCATATCCGCCTCAATAGAGTCGTTTTTACAGGAAATACAACGGATAAACAAGAAGAACTATTCAAACTCTCTTTCTATTTCAAACAAAAAACGGATCACAAACTTACTGGTTTAAAATTAAAAGAAATAATAAACGGGAAAGAGAAACCCATCCGGGAACTCGGAGAACTCCACGAAGGCGACCGTATCCAGGTCCGGGAATTTCTTTTTGTCGTAAAGGAAGTCAAAGAATATGATATATTGGTTTCCAAAATCTATGAAATCCTTCTCGATAGAGTCTTAATCGATAAAACCATCGATACCGATTTATGCAACGCCATGCTCGAAACACTAAGAAGTGCTTCAATATCGCGTTATCGTATATTCAAACACTGGTCCCAGGCTACCGATATTTACGGACTCGGTAATACCATCCTTTATACTCTCTTCATGATCGGATTCTTTAGAAAGGATGAATCCATACGCAAAAAAAATACTCAAAATCTCGACATTGATCCTGAAAAATCAACTCCTAATACCTGTTCAGTTGCCGATCGTTCACCCAGGGAATCCATATTCAATGAATTATCACAGACCCTTCGCTCAGAAACTTTTCTCATCCAGTTCTTACAAAAATTAGCAGCAAATGGATATGTCGAAAAAGAATCCATCTGGGATAAGGAAATATTGAATGCAAAACGCATAAAATCGCATCGCGATAAAAACTCTACAGATAAGGGTATCGATAAAAATGTCGTCTCTGATCTCAATACTTCGAAAGAAGAAGAATTCTCAAGAAAAATTACTAATATTGCAGATCAAATCATTGTTTTTGATAATAATTTCAATTATGTTTACGCTGCCCTCGATTGCCGTATCGGGCTATTTGTCCAGGTCATCTATTTTTGCCTTTGCTGCGTGTGGCGTGAGGAGGAGTGGCTCGAAATCAAAGCGAAAGAAGAGAATATGTTTGACTTTCAACCCTTTTGCAAAAGCCGTCTCAAAATTCCTGCATTTTCTATGGACATCGGAACTCCTGCAGAAAAAGCGAAAGAACGGTTGGATACTATTATCCGAAATATTCTAAATATACCTGAGGACCCCAATAGAGTTAATGAATTTTTAAGCGATTACGATGTCGTACTCGATTCCAGGGATCGACAGAATGTTAAACTTCAAAAAGAGATCGATTCATTAAATAGACAAATAGAGGACATGAAAAAGAAAATGGAAGAAACTTCCCGGGATAGGTCGCATATACATGAAAGGGAAAGTGAGATTTCTGCATTAAAACACAATCTCGATAACCTCGAACAGGAAAAATCCGAACTGTATTCCGCATATATAAAAATGTTGGCCCAGGTTGAAAGAAACATGTTTGCATATTATGACCAACGGAAAAAATCGAAAACCTTGAACTTACCAGGTATCAAAGAAAAAATA
>JAKAGC010000621.1 GCA_021817755.1 Acidobacteriota bacterium
AGCGCTTTGCGATCAAGCTTCCCGGAAGTAGTTACCGGGATTTTATCTAATATAATGAAATAAGCCGGAATCATATAATGAGGTAAAACTCGCGATATATCCTCTCTTACTTGTTCTACACGGACAGTTTCACTCGAATTTCCGCAAATATACGCACATATATATTTATCACCATTGGTTTGCTCATTGCATAATACGACAGATTCGTTTATCATCGGATGAGAATTCAAACGGAATTCGATCTCACCCAATTCAATACGGAAGCCTCTTATTTTTACCTGATGATCGATCCTGCCAAAAAACTCGATATTTCCATCCGGTAAAAATCGTGCAAGGTCCCCTGTTTTGTAGAAAGTGTTCGTGATAATGTTAGTGCTACTGGCTTGTGCTAATTCAAGTAATTTATGGGGAATTGGAATAAAACGATCAGCTGTTAATTGGGGATTATTCAGATAACCACGAGCCAAACCCATTCCGGCAATATGAAGCTCTCCAATAACACCAATCGGCTGTACATCCATATATTTATCCAAAATAAATAATTTAATGTTGTCGATTGGCTTCCCAATAGGAATACGAACAGGTATCTCATCATTGTTTTCTTCACAATTATAAAACGAGACATCCACTGTGGCCTCAGTTGGACCATAAAGATTGATTAATAAAGTATCAAACACCGTATTCAAAATCCGGTTAAAATTAGATACATGATGAGCTCCCAGGGCTTCACCACTGGTAAATACCTGTCGAAGACTCCTTAAGTCCATTGTATTTGTATGTCGAATTACTTCCAGATATTCAAGAAAAACAGAAAACATAGAAGGTACGAAATGAATGGTAGTCACTGACTCACCGGCAATGGCTTTAACTATAGCTGCCGGATTTTTTTCATCCCCTGGTTCCAATAGATGGAGCGATGCACCGCAAAAGGACCACCAGAAAAGCTCCCACACAGAAACATCGAATACGATCGGGGTTTTTTGTAGAATTTTATCCTGTTCCGTTAATGGATAGGTTTTCTGCATCCAATTTAAGCGGTTCACCACAGAACGGTGTTCAACTGCAACGCCTTTCGGTTTTCCCGTAGTACCAGAGGTATAAATGATGTAGCACAAATCAAAGCTTTCTGAGGAAGTGCTTTGAAAAACCTCCCCTTGAATCTCTGAAAATCTATTGCTTAATGAATTACTGTAATCGACATAATCTTCGGATAAAAAGAAAGAAGAATCGATCACTATTTCCGTACTACTATCTTTTAAAATATATTCGATTCGTTCCTGGGGTAAATTGGGATCAATAGGAAGATATGCACTGCCTGAAAAGAGTATTCCATAAATCCCAATCATCATTTCCAACGACCGTTCCATTTTTATGGCTACAATTTTATCCGGCCCTGCTCCATTTTGTTTTAACCACCCTGCCAATTGAGAAATATGATTCTTCAACTCCCGGTATGTAAGCCTACCGGTGGAGGAACAGCCGATTGGGGGACCACTAATCGCTATATTATCCGGTGTTTTTAAAACCTGTTCATCAAACAACACACATAAATTTTTTCCTGATGGGAAATCGGTTTCAGTTTGGTTAAATACGTTTAATAATGCAAATTTATCTTCTTCAGGAATAATATCAATCTCTTTTACCGTTGTGCCAGGGGCATCTGATGCACAGGAAATAATTTTCCGAAAATAGTAAACAAACCGTTGGGCTGTCTCATCGCTAAATAACTTTGTACAGTATTCAAGGATAAAATTGATCTTCCCACCGTATTCAAGAGCAAAGAAAGTAAGGTCGAATTTGGAAGTTTGCATTCGGAAATCATCTACCACATTACTGTTTTTTGATGAACGGGCGAAGGGAATATGATCGAGACTACGGAAATTAAACAATACATCGAATAACGGGTTACGTCCTGTATCACGAATAATGTTTAATGATTGATTTTCCAATAGGTCTTCAAATTGGTACTCCTGATTTTCAAAAGCTTCCATAACGATATCTTTTACTCTGTTGATAACGTCTCGTATAGAAGATGAAATGGTAGTAATCTTATTACGAATAACAAGGGTATTGACAAACATCCCCACCATTTGCTCCAGGTCGGCATGTCGACGGCTTGCAATTGGTATACCGACAAGAATATCCTCTTGAGCGGTTAGCTTTTCCAATAAAATAAAAATAGAGGACAATAAAACCATAAAAAGCGTTCCACTCTGCTCCATAGCCAACTTCGTCAATTTTGCCGTCTCTTCGACGTCTAATTCAAAGACAATTTGTTTTCCTTCGAAGCTTTGCACAGATGGTCGTGAGAAATCCAATGGAAGGTTCAGTACCGGTATTTCACCGGAAAGAGCGTTCACCCAGTATGCTTCCTGCTTCAATATCATCTCTTTAATCCTGGAACTATTCAGCCAGACGGCATAATCTTTGTACTGCAATTCCAACGCAGGGAGAGTTTTTTCTGAGTACAACGCAACGAAATCTCTTAATAGGATTTCCAACGATAGACCGTCACAGATGATATGATGAATATCCAACATCATGATATTAATACCGGGTTTTGGATAATTACGGATAATATTGACCCTGAATAAAGGAGCCAGGGAAAGATCAAATGGCAATATAAACCGTTGAACCATTTCTAACGGCGACGGAATTTCCCTTTCATTCTCCATATCGAAGGATTTTATTTCAAATGAAACATCGGGATGAATGATTTGTACCGGCCCATCGTCCATCATATGAAACGAAGTTCTAAAACTTTCATGCCGTTCAATCAATTTTCGAAATGCTTCATTTAATTTTTCCGGATTAATTTCCATATCCAGTGGAACAGTCGTAAAAACATTATAAGCCGTATTTTCCGGCTCCATTTGTTGCAAAATATAAAGGCGTTTTTGCGGAGAAGATAATGGGTAATACTCTGCGGGTAATGCAGGAGTAATACTATTGAATAACTCCTCAACCGAACTGGATATAAACTGCGCAATACCCCGTATAGTAGGATTCTTAAATATATCCAGTAAAGGAACACCGACATTTAGTTCTTTTCGAATAAATGAGACCAGGGATGCTGCTTTCAAGGAGTGACCACCGAGTTTGAAGAAATTATCGGTTACCCCGATACGGCTTTCCTCAATTCCCAGGACTTTTGACCATAATGTTAAAATCCGTTTTTCTACTGGGTTTGAAGCAGGAACATAATTACTCTTTGCTTCTTCTTTTCCCGGTTCCGGGAGACGTTTCCTGTCTATTTTCCCGCTGGTTGTTAATGGGATAGACGCAATAGAAACAATATAAGAAGGTATCATATATTCAGGTAACCGGGTTTCTAAAAAATTACTTAATTGCGAATCTTCTATTGTTACAGCCCGGTTGAATACAACATAGGCACAAATAGAGGGATCATTGTTACTGTCTTTTCGAACAACAACCGCCGCAGATAGAT
>JAKAGC010000622.1 GCA_021817755.1 Acidobacteriota bacterium
GAAAAGTTTGTTGCCTTCGGCGACCAGGAACCTTTTTATAAAAAGGTTCCTGGACTTCCCAAAATTTTTGATAATGATAATTTAACAAAAAGTTTTAAGGGAGGTGAGGGGGATACATCACAACGTAGTGATTATAGTAATAGTGAAAATATATCAAAAAGTTTTAAGGGGGTACAGGGGGGCGTTTTACAAAAAGCCACCCTGTATTACAAAACCGGTGATCTTGCGCGGTGGTCGAAGGATGGGCTTGTTCAGTTTCTGGGACGAATCGATCATCAGGTAAAAATCCGTGGGTTCCGTATCGAGCTTGGAGAAATCCTAAATCAAATCCTGGCTTATGAGATGGTACGAGAAGCGGAAGTCATTGTGAGAGAGAATGAATCGGGAGATAAGTTCATTTGTGCATATATTGTACCACAGGAAGGGATTGTAATTGCACAATTGAAAGCATTCCTTTCCCAGGTTTTACCTGATTATATGATACCAGCGTATTTCGTGGAATTGGAACGTATGCCGTTGGCGCCCGGAGGAAAGATCGACCGTAATGCCTTGCCTCAGCCGCAAATACAGCAGGAGGAGAGTATTACGTCACCGCGCGATGAAGTTGAGAAACAGCTTGTGGCGCTTTGGGCACAGGTCCTTCATATTGAGCCGTCTCTAATTGGAATCGATACCAATTTCTTTGATCTGGGCGGTCATTCGTTAAGTGCCACCTCTATGGTTTCTCATATCCATGACCAATTTCATGTGGAAATACCTTTAAAAGAAATATTCATCAATCCCTTTATCAGGGACTTGAGTCAATATATCAAAGAACATACTCCCAAACAGAGAGCATTTTCTTTGGTCCGGGAAGAGAAGGATCATTATGTTTTATCTTCGGGACAGCGGCGATTGTATTTGCTTCAGCAGCTTGACAGGGAAACAACGGCATATAATATTCCTTCTGCCTGGATGATTAGCGGCCAGCTCGATATTGAATTATTTAAAGAAACATTCCTTCGTTTAATGGGCCGTCATGAAAGTTTACGAACTTCTTTTTCTATGATGGATGAAGAGCCTGTACAGGTCATTGAACCGGTTTCCCGAATCCTGGATTCGGATTTCTTCCAGGTTGTCCGGTATCCCTTTTCCCATTCTACGACCGGGTTATCCCTTCAATCATCTCAATTATCACGGTTTCTCGGGGAAATGATAACTCCTTTCGATTTATCTGTTGCCCCATTAATCCGTGCCCGTTTGATCGAGTTGGAAAAAGACCGGCATCTTTTGTTTTTGGATATCCATCATATTATTTCGGATGGGATGTCTATGGACATTTTTATTCGTGATTTCATTACCCTTTATGAGGGAAAAGAACTTCTTTCGCCTTCATTCCGGTATGTGGATTTTGCAGAATGGCAGAGAAGCCCGGAAGAAGAGGAGCGTTTATCTTCACAGGTTCATTATTGGAAGAACCGGTTCTCGGGTGAGATTCCTGTGCTGGAATTTCCCACCGATTACCAGCGTCCGCCGGTTCAGCAGTTCAATGGTGACCGCATCGATTTTGAAATCCCCAGTGATGTATTAAAGGACCTGAAAACCATTGCGGCAGAGACCGGGTCTACTCTATTTATGGTATTGATGGCTCTATATAATGTGTTTCTGGCGAAAGTAACCAACCGGGAAGATTTCGTTGTGGGTACTCCGATTGCGGCGCGGCCATTTGCACAACTGGAAACCATAATGGGTATGTTCGTCAATACCCTGGCATTACGAAACCAGCCTCAGGGAGAAAAAACCTTTACTCAATTTCTTAAAGAGGTAAAAGACCTGACCTTAAGCGCTTTCGAAAACCAGGAAATCCCCTTTGAAGAGATCGTCGAAAATATAGTCGTTGAACGCAATATAGATAGAAATCCGTTATTCGATACGATGTTTGCGTTACAGAATACGCAGACTTCCGAAATATCGATTCCAGGATTGAGAATCGCTCCATATTTATTTGAAAACAAAACCTCTAAATTCGATATCACCTTAATCGCAGTTGAAGCCGGGGATAAATTAAATATCACATGGGAGTATGCGACCAAATTGTTTAAGCCTGTGGCTATCCAGCGCTTTATCGGATACTTTACCGGTCTCCTCACAGGAATCTATATTAATAAAGACCGGAAGATCAAAGATATCGATATCATTCCGCAAGAAGAAAAACATCTGATATTGGAAGTTTTCAATAATAAAAAGTCGCAATATCGCGATGATAAACCGCTTCACCTGTTATTTGAAGAACAGGTTCAAAAAACACCGGATTGCATCGCATTGGATGGAATATCATTACAAGATAAATACTCTCATCCGGTTCAATTAACCTATCAAGAGCTTAGCAGGAGTGCAGATCGTTTTGCACATGGATTACAGCAAAAAGGAGTAAGTCGTGGGAATGTTGTGGGTATTCGGATCAATCGTTCCATAGAGATGATAATCGGAATACTGGGTATATTGAAAACCGGAGCAGCTTATTTACCCATTAATCCCAAAAACCCGGATGAACGCACACAATTTATGTTGCAAGACAGCAAAGCATCGCTCTATATCGATGGCATAGAGGGATTTTTAGGGATTTATGAACTAACTGACAAATCTTTTCCAATTTCTGAAGTTCACTCTTCAGACCTTGCTTATATTATATATACGTCGGGTTCTACAGGGAATCCGAAAGGTGTACCCATTACTCATTCCAATCTATCCCCATTGATGCATTGGGGATACGATCATATGCCTTTGCAATCGAAAGATAGGTCCATCCAGAACTTATCGTTCTTTTTTGACTGGTCGGTCTGGGAAATATTTATTGCATTAACTTCCGGGGCTTCGTTGTATCTTGCGGCTGAAGATGTTCTTCTGAATCCTCCGATGATGATCGATTATATGAGTAAGCATGATATATCGGTGCTTCATATCACCCCGACCCAATACCAGGGGCTTATCGGTGCGGATATGGATCTCCCGCCCAACCGGTTACGTTTTGAAACCTTAAAATATCTGGCTATCGGTGCGGAGAAATTAACCACAGACGTGGTGAAGCGCAGTTTAAGCCAGGTTTCGAAAGAGTGCCGTATTTATAATATGTATGGTCCGACCGAAGCGACGATTATGGCAGCGGTTCTTGAAATCGAACCTTCTAAGCTGGATGATTACGATCGATTAACGAGTGTTCCCATCGGCGTACCGATTGCCGGTAACCGGTTATACATCGTGGATCGTTATATGAACCTGTGTCCGTTGAAAGTAGTAGGGGAGCTTGTAATCGCAGGGTCTGGCGTTGCAGAAGGGTATTTGAATAATGCGCAATTAACGGCTGAAAAGTTTGTTGCCTTCGGCGACCAGGAACCTTTTTATAAAAAGGTTCCTGGACTTCCCAAAATTTTTGATAATGATAATTTAACAAAAAGTTTTAAGGGG
>JAKAGC010000623.1 GCA_021817755.1 Acidobacteriota bacterium
GCTCGCCCCGAAGTAGGGGAAATCCTCGGTAAATACTACCAGGAAGAAGCTCAGAAAAAGAACTAGATTTTATTCCAATCTCTTTGTAAATATACTCTATCCGGGAACCTTTTTTAAGGTTCCCGGTTTACTTTTTAATCGCTTTTTAGAGAGAAAAGCGATTTGTATCTCTTTGGAAAGGTCATCCTTAGATTATCGATGATATTTTATTCTCTTAATAATTGTAAAAGCCCTGTACAATTGTTCCAGAAATAATACCCTGAAAATATCATGTGAAAACGTCATTTCCGAAAAGGATATCTTTAAATGGATTCGATCTTCCAGGAGTTCCGATAAACCTGCATGGCCTCCTTCCAGAAATACAATTCGATGCGGATGATTTTGAATTTTTTCTGCGATAATATTGGAAAATTGAACCGAACTCATCTTCTTTCCGTGTTCATCCAGGGCAATCACAAAATCTTTAGTATCCAATAATTCCAGCATCGCTTGACCTTCTTTTTTCTTCTTAAAGGCATCTTCATCGGATTTCACATCTTTAACCGTATGAATCCCGAAAGTCGTAAAGAAATTGATTCGTTTAATATATTCTTGTTCAACTTCTTTCAAGCCTTTGAATTTCAGATCGCCGATGCAGATTAATTCGATTTTCATGATTTCAGTATTACTTTAAAATGACAGAGCTTGGAGGCAGTTCGCCTCTCGGTTGAACACGTCCACCCAGGTATTGTCCAAAAAATTCTTCGATTCTCACCAGAGTATCCAGTAAGTTGGCAGCATGAGCCGTTCCGCCGTGACCTTCATCCGGGTATACCACATATACCACCTCTTGTTTATTTTCCCGCATGGCTTTCACGATTTGATCCGCTTCGCCTATTTTTACCCGTGGATCTTTTTCACCGTGTATAATCATCAATTTCGCTTTGATATCCTTCGTATGAAATACAGGGGAAATTCTGCGGTTCAGTTCATCATCTTCAAGGACATTTCCAATTCGCATCAGCCACCTTTTTTTAATCAAACCCCACCAATCCGGCATCGATTCCATAAAGGTTTTCACATTGGAAATACCGCTCATACAAATGGCGCAGTTATATAGATCAGGGGTAAACGTCACACCTGCAAGAGTCGCGTATCCACCATAAGAGCCTCCGATGATTCCTATCCGTTTTGCATCTGCGATTCCTTTTCCTATAAAATATTTAACCGCATCCGTAATATCATCTTGCATTTTCGCGCCCCATTGTCCGATACCCGCATTCAAAAACTTTTTCCCAAAACCCGTGGAACCTCTAAAGTTGACTTTTAATACCGCATATCCACGATTGGCAAGGTATTGTGAGAATGGATCGAAACCCCAGTCATCACGAGCCCAAGGTCCACCATGAGCCAGAACAACAAGAGGTAGTTTTTCTTTTGGAACTCCTTTCGGATAGGTAATATAACACGGAATATCCAAACCATCCCTGGATTTAATAACAATTGGTTCCATCGGTGCCATATTTGATGTAGAAAAACCTGGGTTTAATTCAGCAAGTTTCTCTAATTTATGAGCTGTTCTATCCAGGTAATAATATGCAGAATCTCCAATATCCGAAAGAGTAAGAATGACCCACTTTGTATCTAATAAATCTCTTCCCAAAACAGAAAAAACACCATTTCCGTTTTTCTCTAAAAATGAAAAATCATCTTTAAGTGTAGGATCGATGACTTCCCATGACGGTTTCAGGTAATTGAAACCCACAGCCTGGACTTCTCCCGTTTTCGGACTAAAAAGCAGTTGGGCTTCATTATAAAGAGTAACGCCCATTTGATTCCAGATACTTTCGTTTTTTCTTGAGGAAATTATCTTAAGAACTTTCCCAGTTATAGCATCTACTTTAGCCAGTTGAGTTTGGTCTCCTTCAAAAGCCGCCTGTACAAAAATTGCTTTTCCATCGGCAGTGAATGCTATTGCAATATCGCTGCCGTAGCCTTCAAGAACACCTGTTTCTCCAAAGGGCCATACGATAAGGTCTTTCCATGGTTTTCCTTCACCATCGCGCACTCTTAACGTCGTACTACAATCTTTTTGGCTAATCGCAACCGCAGCTCGGATTACCAGATTTTCATCCGATAACCACCACCTTACATCTCCCGGATTATCCAGTTCTTTTGTACTTTTTCCTGTTTCCAGGTTAATCCGGTACATATCAAATTGTCTGCTGTCTCTTAAATTTAATCCCACCAGTACTTCACCTGGCCGGCTTTTCTTGAGAAGCAGATTTTGAGCTTTAACGATTTTATAAGGAGTTAAATCCGTATTTTTACCCGTTGTAATATCCAGTGTAAACAAATGAAAATTTTCATCACCATCCGTATCTGCCAGGTATAATATATGCTTATTGTCATACGCCCAGTAATACACTAATCCAATATTATCTTCTTCGCCGCTTAGCAAACGGTCATCCGATTTACCCGGAGTACATACCCAGAGCCCCAACGCCCCTTTTTTTGTAGGAGCAATGTATGATATATATTTCCCATCCGGTGAAATCGAAAAGCTGTTTTTATTACTACCACCAAAGAAAGATTCCCTGGATAGCAGTTCCGGCAGTTCACCGAAAATCAGGTTTCCACTCCAGGATAAAACAATTAGCAGAATCGCAATCCCATAAATCGATCGATATTTCATACTCATAACTACCTCCTTATTTGCTTCTCTAAACTTATCAAAAAAAAATGATAAAGAAAACCCATACGGTTGTCAATATATTATACGAGGAATTAACAACACTTGCTTATGAATAGATAAAAAAAAATAAAATTTGTATAAATTCAATATTTAGGCGCGATGGTTTTATATTGCAGATTTAATTCATAAATGAAAAAATAAATCTCATTAATTTTTGAATATCATTCAGCGTATTGAATAGAAGTACTTATTTTAATCGGAGATTTTTGAGCTGCTTAATAAGTCTTCGGATTCCGATTTTTTCCGGTTATAGCAATATATAAGTGTGTTTTCTTCCGAATCTGTTTTTTCCAGGAAAATAAATTTTCGGGAGATTGTTATTAGTGTTGCATCTGATAATGTTTTGGAGAGGAGTTTTCCTTTTTCATCAAATAAACGGTATTCGCTGTTTTTATTCTCATCTGGCGGGCATTTGATAAGAATATTTCCATCCGGTGTAATCCAAAGGTTTTCGATACAGGGTTTTTGGGAATAGATCGAAGTCTTGTATTCATCCAGTACTTTCCCGAAAGTTTTGAACCATTCTCTATCTTGTGGGGAATCTGAGAACATGTCCTTATAGTATTCTCTCCATTTGTCCAGGTCTTTCGTTTCTACTTTTCCCCGATCAGGAATATCCAGTTTGATTTGGCCTATTTCTTTTCCTTTATAGTCAAATATTTTCAGGATAGGGTTTAGACCATCCGTAAAAATGATTGAATCTTTTTT
>JAKAGC010000624.1 GCA_021817755.1 Acidobacteriota bacterium
AATGTGGGTTTAAAGGTGTGCTGGCCTTTTTCGCCACCGGCACTTCCAATTGTAAAGACGCCTTCTTTTTCAGAGTCGATATTTAAAAGCCGTCTTCCTACGATGCAATCGGGAGCCAGGGCATCGGCGCCGTCCAGGCTGGTTTCTTCTTCAACTGTAAATAATAATTCGAGAGGGGGATGCTCCAGGTTTTTATCCAGGGCAGCAGTCATTCCCATGGCCATTGCAATTCCGTTATCTGCACCAAGGGTGGTTTTATCGGCTTTAAGCCATTCGCCATCGTATACGAAACGGATGGGGTCTTTTAGGAAATCATGTGGTGAATCCGGGGATTTTTCGCAAACCATATCCAGGTGCCCCTGGATGACTACTGGGGATGATTTTTCATATCCAGCCGAAGCAGGTACGTTTATAATGACATTTCCTTTTTTATCTTTTTTGCCTTCCAGGTTATGGGATTTGGCCCAATTTATCATCCATTCCCCAATTTGTGCTTCATTACCTGAACCGCGAGGAATTTTGTTAATCTCTTCAAACCATTTTAAAATCTCAATTGTTTTTTGATGTTCGATATTCATATCGATTCTCCTTTATTCATTAATGTGTCTTTTATCTTTTTTAGTTAAAACTTGCCGGATAAAGTTTTCCCGTACTTCGTCATTATGTAACCGGCGGTCTTCCTCAACCGGTATGGAAGGGAAGCGATTCATAAGTGCTCTGGCAAAGAAACCGATACCGTTTTTTTCAGAGATATTTCCTTCTGTGTCAAAGATATCGAGGCTACCTGTTCCGCATGAAGGGGAACCTGATTTAAGGATGTACCCGTCGAGTTCATCGATATCAATTTGGGTAAGACGAGTATTTATCCACTCTTCCAATTTATCGGTATGATCTGTCTCTGTCATTTTTGTAATGAGGCGGGGGGGCTCCTTTGGGTTGGTTTTTACCAATCGCATGGGTTCGCGGGGTATGCTTAATCCCATCTCTACTTCGGGGCAGATGGATATTAGATCGAAGTAGGGAAGTAAGGCGTTAACCAGGAATGGATCGCCTTTATATTGGCCATTGTATCGTGTTTCGTGTCCCAGGAGACACGCACTGATACCTATTTTTATTTTTTCGGGGTTATCTCCCGTACGCATAATGACTCTACTTGTTAATATTCCAGATGGAAAAGGTAAGTAGTGTAGCGAAGGTCACCCACAGAAAGTAGGGGATTAATAAGAGACCTGCTACTGGACGGATTTTGTAAAACAGAAAAATTGTTACCAGGATGAACACCCATAGGATACTGATTTCGATTAAGCCGTACAATGGATTTTGAAGATAAAAAAAGAAGTAACTCCATGATGTGTTGAGTATCAATTGGACGGTAAATGCAATCATTGCCGCGTATTTTAAATTGGAGGATGCGGGTGTTTTCCAGCTTATATAGAGTGAAACTCCCATAATCAGGAAAAGTATTACCCAGACGGGGCCGAATACCCAGTTAGGGGGGGTGAAAAGGGGTTTACTCAAACCGGTATACCAGGTTTTTATGGAAGGTTGATTAAACAGGGCACCGATTATCCCTGCCAATTGACAGATAATGATGGATGCAATTAATTTCCAGACATTTTTCATCGATCTTCTCCGGAATAAAATTATCAAAATGGTAGTCTATTCATTGTACCCGCTTTTCCCGATTTTTTCAATTAAAATTTATTATGGTTTATGAATTAAATTGGGAATGATATTCGAAAAACAAGATCATTAAAATGTGAAGGTTAAGAAAATTTTTTACTTTTTATTGAAAAAGGGAAAGAATTTCTTCTTTGCTCAGGTTTTTAAAACTCTCGGAATCGGAAACGATTAAATCTTCCATAAGAGTTTTTTTCTTCTCCTGTAATTGGATCATTTTTTCTTCGATGCTGTCCTGGATAACCATCCGGTAAGCCATTACTTTCCTGGTTTGTCCGATGCGATGTGTACGATTGATGGCTTGTGCTTCTACGGCAGGATTCCACCAGGGATCGAAAATGATGACATAATCGGCGGCAGTTAAGTTCAACGCGACGCCTCCGGTTTTGAGGCTTAATAGAAAGACTCTTGTTTGTTCATCTTCCTGGAATTTCTTAACCGTAAGTTTCCGGTTTTCTACGGGGGTTGTTCCATCCATATAGGAATGAGTAATCCTGTTTTTATTGCAATACGTCTTAATAATGCTTAAAACCTCTACGAATTGGGAAAAAATGAGGACTTTGTGGTTTTCAGAGAGGATGTCTTCCATGAGGTCCTGTAAATAGTTAAATTTGGCAGAAGCGATATCCTTGTATTTTTCAT
Organism: Acidobacteriota bacterium; assembly: GCA_021817755.1. Taxonomy (GTDB): domain Bacteria; phylum Acidobacteriota; class Aminicenantia; order UBA2199; family UBA2199; genus JAKAGC01. The sequence continues at coordinate 2,323 of JAKAGC010000624.1, forward strand.
CTACTAATTGAGGGAATAAACATACCTGGCGGAGTCGTAGGATGGCTTCGAATATTTTCATGGATGAGCCTCCGACGCCTTTTTCTTCTATTTCTTTAGCCAGCTCATCTCTGGAATGTTCTGCCAATTGAATATAAAGGTTTAGTTGTTCATCTTCCATCGGAAGTTTTGAAATAATTTCCGTTTTTTCAGGTAGTTCCAATTCGACATCTTGTTTTCTCCGGCGTAATAAGAAGGGATATATCATTTTTTTCAGTAAGTCGATTTTGACTTCATCTTTTTCTTTTTCGATGGGTTGCATAAATTGCCGGTTAAACCATTGATGGCTGCCGAGGAACCCGGGTATCAGGAAGTCGAATAAGGACCAGAGCTCCATGCTGTTATTCTCGATTGGGGTGCCGCTTAATGCGAGACGGTTTTTTGCTTTTAGTATTTTTACTGCCCGTGAAACCTGAGAACTGTAATTTTTAATGTTTTGCGATTCATCGAGTATGATGTAATCGAATTCAAAATTCTCGAAGATATCGATATCGTTTCTTAGTGTTGCATAGCTGGTAATAATCAGATCCTTTTTTTTCCAGGATTTGTTTTTTTTGTCTCTGTTTACTCCGATATGGCGGTGATATTCCAATCCCGGAGTGAATTTATCGATTTCCGATTCCCAATTGGGGATTGCGGAGACGGGAAGAATAAGCAGCGAGGTTTTCAATCGTTTGTTGTCTTTTAAGGTTTGAAGGAGCGCCAGGGTTTGTACGGTTTTTCCCAATCCCATATCATCGGCGAGGCAACCGGAAAAGCCATAATCCTGTAAGAAATACAACCATTTAAACCCTTCTAATTGGTATTCGCGGAGTTTACCATGGAATAGGGGAGAGATCGGATATTCCGGGATATGTTCGAATTCTTTCAATTTTTCTTCCATTTGAAGGGTTTCTATGATTCCCGGTAGTTCTTCCATTCGTTTATCATATAGGCGGCGAATCAGGATGAAATTACGTGACGGTATACGGAAGCCGTTGGAGTGGTAGTCGGCAAATTTTCCGAGGTTTTCCAGTTCTTCGATTTCTTTCGGTGTAACCAGGTGAAGTTGCCCTTCACGGTCTGCTACCATGTTGTT
>JAKAGC010000625.1 GCA_021817755.1 Acidobacteriota bacterium
GATCGTTGAAATAAGCCGGAAATTCTTCAGTTGGGTAATTATAAAAAAAATTCGTATAATAACATAACCGGTCTACATCTCCCGGGATAGTAAAATTCATCCCCTTAGCAGATGATAGGCCTGAAATAAACAAAATTCCGAAACAAATGACCATTATCCATTGCTTTGTATTCTTTTTCATCGATTAACTCCATGCGATATTTACTCAAACAAGGTGATTCATCCTTCATTAGAAATGAAGAATTCATCTATTTGTATATCATTGTATTATACGGAGGTGAGAAAAAAAACGGATATAAAGAAAAAATTCGTTTTTTATATCCGCTTTCCCTACTCCATCCGTATAATAATATAAAATCGAGTTGCTTTCAATCATAACATGATTTATAATATGCTTGTCCATTTCAATTAGATAACCGTGAATCATGTTATGAAAAAATATTTAATCCGATTAAAGGAGTAACCGTTTGAAAAACCATCGGCATTTTTTTCTCTTTATGCGTTTCTTTTTGGTCGGGTTGGTAACCCTTTTACTTGCAGGTTCCCCTTTGTTTTCATCGGGGAAGGCCGGGTATCGTCCGCTTGAATCCATTTTCCATTGGTATATTATGGATTATCAAACCGGCAAATACCGGGAAACCCTTAAGAATCTTGAAGTACTCCTTTTATACTTTGAAGATGATGAAAAAGGAATCCAGGATGACTCCGAAGAGAGGAATTTAAAGGGAAGAATTTTTCTATTAATGGGAGCCACTTTGGAGCGATTGGAACTTCCTGCAAAAGCAAGGGGATATTACCGGAAATCGCTGGCTATTCTCGATAAAAAAATCGATCTCGATGGTATCGATTTATCCCGGATGAAAGTATTCAAGAAAGAGATGGAATTATCATTAAAATCCGGATCGATCGATAAAGCCACCGGTGCTACTAGAAAAGAGCCAAATGAAGATGATATTCCGGATATCGGAGTAGAAAATTAAAATTCATACCATTCAGTAAGCGTATATTCTTTATAACCCCAATAATACTTAAATCTTTAACGAAGAAGGCTTTTTAATTCATAAATCAATCGTTCCAATTGTTCCATTGTGTGACCTGAAAAGATTGCGATGCGAATTGCTCCACCTTTCGGTACGCTGGTATAACCTCCTTCTCCTATATAAGTTACTGCGATGTTTCTTTCAAAAAGTTCTTCCTGGATTCGTTGTGCATTAAAATTCTTTTGATTTCCGATACATATTATCGGAACAGGAGTGTTATTCATCTCGAATCCCAGTTTACTTAATTCCGATTTTACATATTTCACATTGTCCCATAACTGCGTTCTGAGTTCCGGGTGATGATGGAGAATATCAAAGGCTTTAGTAGTTGCAGCCGCTGCTGGAATGGGAATCGTACTGCATGCATTGGCTAAAGATGATTTATGCTTTAGTTTTGTCATTAATTCCATATCTCCATAAATGATTCCTCCATGTCCTCCTAATGCTTTGCTCAGTGTTCCCGATGAATAGAGGTTATCTCCCTTCATACCGAAATAATCATAGGAACCGTATCCATTTTTTCCTATGACTCCAGTTGCATGTGCATCATCGACACAAAAGCTCGAACCTTCTATTTCGTTCATAACTTCCAAGTAATGATGCAAAGGAGATACTTCCCCAGAGATCGGAAAAATTCCATCGCACACCACCATCGGACGTTGGCGAGGTTTTAAATTTTCTTCGATCTTCTGTTTTAAATCTTCCGCAGATCGATGATTAAAAACCACGATTGTCTTATTAACCAATGAAGTTGCCAGTAATGAGGAGTAGTGCGATTCGCTGTCGAAAAAAATGATATCATAATCATCTTTTAATCCTTCCAGTAAAATAGACGTTCCGAAACATCCTGAAACATAATACAGTACATTCGGCACATTAAAAAATTTTGCTGCTTTTTCTTGAAAGTCGATTAATACCGGGTTGTTTCCATAAATCGAAGCTGAGGTGGCACTTGAAATCCCATATTTTTGAGTGGATTCGCAAGCTGCTTGTACCACTTCCGGGTGTGTTTGAAGACAAAAATATCCGCACCCACTAAAATAATCCACCAGTTTCTTATTGATAATTGCCTTTGTACCCGCTTCACTTTCCATAAAATATTGCATGTTATACTCCTTTATCCATTGAGGATATTATATATTCATAACCTACGGTTACGATATTAAATAATTTCAGTCATATATTCAATCCCGTTTTCAATCAATTTTTGTATTTTTAAATGATCTATGTATTTCAATTCCTCTTCAGAGAGTCCCCCGTCCAGATTGCCGTTGAATTTTCCCTTATAACAATTATGTTCCCAGATTAAATCCATTCCGCTTCCGTATTCAAATGGAATAAGGCCGCAAATCAAACCGTCCGTAATTCGCTCTGAAAAGTCGTCTGCAATCGAAGTCATTTTTAAATTATTTAAACAACTTACATGCGCCCTCTGCATCAAGGGTAAGTAATCCAACTGGTTCGAGCCCCCCAGGCAAACATAACCTTCAAGAAATGCGAGAATTAAGAAATCCATAAAAAGAGTGGGGCTTATCTGCTTTTTTTCTAATCCATCCATCACAGCTTCTGGTGTTAATTCCAGTTTAAAATTTTCTCCTTTTAGTAAATCATAATTACTATCCGTTACCAGGTTGATGAATCGTTGCTTCTCGTCGATTCCCCAGAAAAAATGCGAACCTTTTCCGTCATCTCCCCATGCCCCTCTTATCCCCTTAAACCCCTTTAAATACTCATTCCGAATTTCACGTTTAAAGAGTATGCCGGATATCAATGAATCCTTATCTTTTAATTCATCTATCAGAATCCTTTCGATCAGTCTATTCACCTGTAAATAGAGAATATCAGGTATCCGTGAGCGTATATCTCTTCGGAAAAAGTATTTCCAAAGTTTAAAGTTTAATACACTAATCTGATCCTGGAAACTTATCACTTCTTGCGATATTTTATGAATTTCCAATTCATGAAAGAAAAGGAATTCCAGGAAATTTGATTCGTCTTTGGTAAGTGATATACTGTCCAGGTTGGAGATAAAGCTTGATAATCCTTTTTTTTCATCCCCATCGATCTTTCCATTAAAGAGAAAAACCGGGCCGCGTGATTTGCGTTCTGAAAAAAAATTGAATTTTTTATTCTTAAAATAGAATCCTCTCGGATAAGATATATTGGTAAGCGGTATATTCCCGGATGAAGGCACGATAAGGAATGGCAGGTTTAGTTCCATTATTAATTTTGAGAAAAGAATATTGGAATTGTAGAGAAGTTTATAATTTAGTAAACCATGATGGTCAGCCGTAGAAATTAACCTATAATTAATAAGCTGCTTTTCAAGGTTTTCAATGGATATCCGGTGGGGGAGTATGCATTGTGCCTTATCGATGATTGCTCTACCTAGTTTACCT
>JAKAGC010000626.1 GCA_021817755.1 Acidobacteriota bacterium
ATATCTCCCCCATTCAACCCCAAAAATACCCCATCTTCTTCAACCCTTAACCCTTTTTTATCCAAACCCCAAAGCTCGCTTAAAACATTCAGCTTATTCTTTCCCTCTGAGTTCTCTGTGTCCTCTGTGGCAAACATTCCTTTCATTATTTTCATTATATTCTCTATACTCTTTCCGCACAAGATAAATCTGTCCCCAAACCGTATCAGCCTCACATCCATTTCCTTCACATGTTTATCCAAAGAATCCAAATATAAATTCGCCAGGCACGGAGACAACGGGTTCCCTAATGCCAATCCTTTCACCCGCTCATGATACCCCCCTTCCAATATATACCCATTCCTCATCAACTTTCCTAATAAACTTTTGATTAAACCCTCCTTGGAAGGCAAATACCGCTCCAACAATACCTCCAATTCCCCCAAATCCACCGAAGGAAAAAAATCGTTGATATCCCATTCGATGATATATTCGTACCCTTCCTCTACCGCACGTTGTACCATCTCGATCGCCCGTTTTCGCGATATACCATTCCTCGAACCCAAAGATTCTTCTTCATATATATTATCGAAAATTTTATAAAGAACCTTTACAAGATAGCGTGAGACAATCAAATCCCGGAAATTCATCTGCTCTACCACCCGGTTCTTTTTACCCTTTTGTCTGATTAAAAATCCATTATTCGGTGTAGGCAGGTAACAATCATTTTTCAATTCCTCACATAATTCATTCCCGAAAACCCTTTCATCGAACCCATAATTCTCGTGTTTCGATAGCCATTCACAGGCATAATCATAATTCTCGATCACATCCCCTATTACAGACATCATTTCACCCGCATCCGGAAAAATTTCGTTAAAATAGCTAACAGCCCCCCGAAGCAGCTTATAGTAACCCTGTGAATTGGAAAACTTCCTCCCCGTATGCAGCTCTGATCCCAATATCAAAAAAGGTAAAAAGTTTTTCCATTTGCCTTTAATATAAAGTTTTCCAACAACCCCATTGATATATTGAGTGTTCCCCCGCTGTGACTTTGAAATATGTTTTATCTCCGTGTATCGCCAATAATACGGAAGAATCAAGAAATCATCTTCCCCCTGTTCATACCGGATATTATAACTAAATAAATCAGAGAAATGTTTTTCAAACAAGGCGATGAATTTCTCTTTTGAAATCCAAACCCGGGATTTCCCTTTCTCAGGATGGAATGGTAGAGGCATCAGAAACTCGAGGCATATTTCTCCCTCGCATGATATATCTCCCAACTCAGTAGACAGGGTTTCATAATTCCGTTCCTTGATTTCTCCAATTGAAAGAATTTCAACTGCTTCTATATGAACAGGATTCGAGAGGTATTCCAGAAGATTTTGTTTCCAGGTAGAAACCTGCTCTTTAGAATGTTTGAAGAACAAAAATTCAACCTCGAATTGTTCCATAGCTTTCATTTTATAGCAGTGTTTTTTGCCCACAATATGAAAAACCGGCATATCTCTATTATCCAGAGACGTAAATGAAATTGTTTTGCTGCTTACTCCTTTGATAATCGCCTGGAAAACAGATACAAAATGGTTTTTCATAGTTTCAGCCCCTTTTCGGGCAAGAAACATTCCTGAGAATTTATACCAATTAAGAGTTTCTATCATTTAAGTTTATCAAAAGCTTTTGGAAGTACAGAAACCTTTTCTCGAAAAGGTTTTTGGTTATTTAATTTTTTTTTGAGGCGCTCCATTATTCTTCTTTCCCTCTATTGTTAATAACCGTTTTAAATATCCGAAAAATACAAGCAAATCCTCCTTACTCAAAATACAATTTGAACCGTACATTTACATGCCACCAGCTTTCATACTACTCTCTTCACACTTCAAAACCCAACGCCGCATCAATTCCGATGCAAAACCATATCCCGCTTCATCTCCTGTTATTATATCGTGCCGTTTCAACAACTCGATTGTTTTGTTGAATGCGGTCTCATTCTCCACGAAACCAGTACGCCTTGCTTCCTGCTTTAATTCGTCCGAGGAAAGTCTTTTGTTTTCAAAGGGAGCCAGGAGATGCATCAAGTGTTTTTCTTCTTCGGTCGCATTCGACCATACCCCTTCGAAATAGTATCCCGTGCTCCGATAGAAATCTGCTGTAAGAACCGGTTTCAAATCGTCCAATTTTAGAACTCGCGGCATTATTTCACCTTTTTCAAGGAAGAGGTCGTTCCAGCGGTTTACCAGTTCCCAGCAAGTACGCTGAACCAGATAGGGTTGTCCGAATGTCAATCGATAGATTTCATCGATTAATTCATCTTCGTATTCCAATGCGAAATCCGGGTGAGGTTGAGTGATGAGTTTCAGAGTATCATCGCGGGTAAGGTAACCGAGCCGGATATATTCCGCCTGACCGTAAAAGGCGGATTGGTAATCCCGTCCCATTTCATCAAGCGTATGCAGCCCGGCAAAGATTAAACCGAGCCACGTGTATTCCTGATTAATGGCTCTTAGATAAGGCAGTAAACCAGGATCGATGCGTTTGTCATGGATGCCCTGCTCGATGAGTTCAAATTCATCGATGGCCAGTACCAGACGTTGGGAATCGGTTATGCGTTCATTAATGCGTTCAAGAAGGGAATCAAATAACCTTCGGGCTGCATCGAGACTTAAAAATTGAGCAGGATCCGGTAACAGGCCGATATCGATTCCATTTTTCGATACGACCTTTTGAATGGCTTTTGCAAAATCGAATAGGAGTTGCCCCGTATTTTCCACCCACCCGGCTTTTTGCATATCGAGGTACGCATAAATATTTTCGGAATTGGCATTTTGACCCAGGTTACGCAGTACGGATGTTTTTCCCATTCGTCGGTGTCCGTAAAGAATGAGAACCGGTATCAATCCTTTGTTTGCCCACCGGGTTTCGATTTGGCGCATGATATCAAAACGTCCCACAAAACAATCACCTGTAACAGGTAAACCGGAATATCCCTGGTACGGATTAAGTACTGGTTGGCGGAGTATTACCTCGCCGACTACTCCACCGAATTTAGTGAATATTTCTTTCCATTGGATGGCAATATCTTTAATCAGGGGCCATTCCGGATCGGGGCAAAACGTTTCCCCGGTTTCGATGAGTGAGGTTAAATCGGCGACTGCGCGGTTAATGGCAGTAGAACGGTTCAACGGCGAACGGGCATGATACGCTACCCGTGCTTCGGCGGTAACAGACTTTAAAATACGTATTGCTTTGAGTGTACCGGGTCTTAATTCAGGATCGGGGAGAGAATCAAGCCAATCGAGTTCTTGCTCTAATGTGGCAATGGATTGAATTTCCTTTGATTTTGATGCACTAGCGATAAATTGGGCGATATGGTGTAGTTCAAATCCATGACGTAATTCTCGAACCACATAAAATGCTGCCAGTGCTTCATCCGCTTTTTCTATATGCCAGAG
>JAKAGC010000627.1 GCA_021817755.1 Acidobacteriota bacterium
GGGCAGCCAGGAGAACAAACAGTGTTGGTTTAATTTTATTCCGAAGCAACAACTTTGAATTCCTTTTTTTCCAGTTTCTGTAATTTTTCCCGTTCCCGCTGAGCTTCAGCTTTTGTTTTAAAATTCCCCACCCAAACGCGAAATAGTTTTGTATTTCCTCTTTCTGAACGATTAATTTCTGTTGGGTATCCCATTTTTGCGAATTGGGTGGAGTATTTTTGAGCGTTTGAATAATCGGAAAAAGCACCCACCTGGACTGCCCAATAGGGTTCTTTTGTCAGCGGTTTGGCTTCGATAGGCCGTGACTGGTCTTTTTTTGAATCTACATTCGAATCTGTTGTTGTCGTCTCCGGGTTCGATGTTGTAGGTAATTGATGTAATTGAATTTCATCTGTAATCGATGTGTCCCGTTGAGATGTGGATTCTTTGGATCCTGTTTTTGTTGTATCTGCTGGCAATTTAATCAGGTCCGAATTTTGAGCCGTTTGGCTCTCGGTTGCTGCCTGTAATTCATTACGAACAGAAGACTTTCCTGCCTGGAATCCAAGAAAAAACAAAAACGCACCAATTACGATAATTCCGCCCAGCAGCACTACGATATGCATAAAACTGACTTTTATTTCCATGTATGATTTTTCCATTATTCTATTACTCTTTAATCGATTTCATCGATTTGTATTACTAACATTCCGTTTCTAAACGAAACAGGTTACTTTCTTGAAAGAGCGTTCAAAATATCAATAGGTATCGGGAAAACAATTGTAGACGCATTATCAGCCGAGATTTCAATCAAGGTTTGCAAGTAGCGCAATTGAAGAGTTGCCGGATTCGCCGACATTGTTTCTGCCGCTTGTAACAGTTTCTGAGAAGCTTCAAATTCACCTTCTGCATGAATGACCTTCGCACGTCTTTCTCGTTCTGCTTCAGCCTGTTTTGCCATTGCACGCTGCATTTCCTGAGGTAAATCCACATGTTTGATTTCCACCATCGATACTTTTATCCCCCAGGGATCCGTATGCTGATCGATGATTTCCTGGAGTTTCGCATTCAACTTGTCTCTTTCTGATAATAATTCATCCAGGTCAACCTGTCCAAGTACCGATCGAAGAGTTGTCTGGGAAAGTTGCGATGTCGCATACTGATAATCGTGAACATCTATAATTGCTCTGACCGGGTCCATGACACGGTAGTATAGAACCGCATTCACTTTCACAGAGACGTTATCACGAGTGATGATATCCTGGGGGGGCACATCCAGAACCACCGTTCTTAAACTTACTCTCACCAATTTATCGATCGGTGCAATGACCATAATAAGACCCGGTCCTTTAGGGGCTGGAATTACTCGTCCCAACCGGAAAATTACTCCACGCTCATACTCTCTTAATACTTTAAGCCAGCTTATCAGCCACATTAATAAAAAGAAAATTACTATAATCCACGGTGTATAATCCATAATTTTTCCTCCACTTGCATCCCTTAAGATGCCTGTTTTACTTTTAATAAAAATCCATCAACTGAAACGATTGTAACAGCCGTACCTTCAGGAATTTCTTCTTCTCCATAAGAAACCGCATTCCACCATTCCCCATGAACAAATACTTTTCCTTCTGCTTTATTTATAATACTTTTGGCCATTCCCTTTTCACCTACCAAGCCTTCCTGGCCAGTTGGTGTCCTTCGTTTCATTGCTTCCAGAACTTTATATGTTAAAAATAAAAATACAAACGCGAACATGATGGCGAATGCGATAATTGTAGTCATAGATGGCCTCATTTCAGGGATAGGTGCGTTGATCAGCATCATTGATCCCAGGATAAACGATATGATTCCTCCAATACCCAGGATACCAAATCCCTGTACTTTAATTTCTGCAATAAAAAACCCCACCGATAATAATATTAATCCCAAACCTACGTAATTGATCGGTAATACCTGGAATGCCAGGAAAGCCAGAAGTAAACATATTCCACCCACAACACCCGGAATAATAAGCCCCGGATGCGTGAATTCGATGTAAAGCCCTGCAAGAGCAAATAATACCAGTATTAGTGCAAGCGTTGGATTTGTAATCGTTTTCAAGAACTTTTGCCTGGCAGACATATCCAGATTTTTGATTCTTTCACTTTTCAGAGCCAGTGTAACCGATTTCCCATTCACCATTGTGATCGTTTTTCCTTCCAACTGAGCCAGTAAGTCTTCTATGTCCTGTGCCATGTATTCGATCAGGTTATCTTTAAGACATTCTTCAGCAGGATAAGATTTACTTTCACTTACTGCTTTTTCTGCCAGATCAAGGTTCCGGTTTCTATTTTTTGCAAGTGATTTGATATAAGCTACCGAATCATTCGTCACTTTTTCCTTCATCGTTTTATCAAAATCTCCACCCGTAATCGAAACCGGATGAGCAGCACCCGTGTTTGTTCCCGGTGCCATACAAGCAATATCCGCTGCCATCATTATAAAGAAACCCGCTGATGCAGACTGTGATCCCCGCGGGGATACAAATACACATACAGGCACAGGTGATCCCAGCATCTCTTTAATAATCGTTCTCATACTACTTGAAAATCCCCCAGGCGTATCTATTTCAATTATTACCAATTTGGCATTCGATTTCGATAAATCCTTAATCTTATTAAAACTATCCACCACATATTCTTCCGTGATCGTTTCGATTGGACCATCAATTCTCATCCGGTAAACTTCCGGATGTAACATCATGGGGAAGATTACCAATAACCCAAACACCAGGAATAACATTCTCATTTTATTTTTCATAATGTTATTATAATGAATTAAAAATAAAAATGCAACATAGAAATTAATTCTCTCATATCCTGTTTATTCCCCATTATTATTAAAATTTCCCTAATTTTTTGTACTATAATTTTTGACCTCAAACTTTATGTCAAATTTTATAAATCCCTGTTTACATAGTTTGTAAACCGTTTATAGTAATTAGCATTCTTTTCTTCCCTTTATTTTTCCAAAAGAGCCGTTATATTTGGATTTTTTCATTTTCTCTATAAATGGCATCGAAAATGCTCGTTATTAATGTAGGAGGGAACTAAAATGAGACGTCTATTTTTATTTTGTATTGTAATATTAAGCGGATTGGCAGTAATCCTGGGATATAGTATCATTTCAAATGAAAGAACCCATCCCGATTCTGTTCATCCACCATTATCCCAATCTCAAAAACACCAAAATTCTTTTACCCCATCCAGCGGGTCATTTCATTTGGATTTTGGGAACGTACCCTTGTATTTTATTCCCAATAAAGGGCAGACAGATAAAAATGTTATTGAAATTTACAAAAAATATTACGGTATCTGGTTTGATGGTTTGGAATTATATCGAATAGAACAGGGAGAAGCGTATCATGAATGGCGACCGCTAGAAAAAACCACTTCCGCACTTGAAATTA
>JAKAGC010000628.1 GCA_021817755.1 Acidobacteriota bacterium
GGTGGAACCATGTATTCTGGCAGTTCTTTTCCCAGGTATTCTTTCAATATTTTAGTATCCGGTTTTTCATCTGTTGCAATATAAGCGCAAAGGCTTTTTTCTTTATTTCCTTCTTCCAGAACTATCACCACGCAATCCTTAATTCCCGGATAGTTCAACAGAACCCGTTCAATTTCTCCCAGTTCCACTCTGAATCCTCTGATTTTTACCTGGAAATCGCTTCTCCCCAGGAACTCGATGTTCCCATCTGAAGTCCATTTCCCCAGGTCCCCTGTTCGATAATAGGTGCCTCCGGCGACCAGGGCCCCCTTTCGAGAAAGTGGTTCCTGGACCTCCCTAAAGCTTCCGGTAACAGGTTCCTTCATATTAAGAGTTTTTGCCGGGGATTGCATCCCTGGCAGGTCCAGGGGTGGTTTTTGCAAAAAGAGCCCCTGGTTGTTTAATATAATAAATTTTTCTCCAGTCAATTCCGGTCGGTTCAAGTATCCCCGTCCTACCTGGATACCCCCAATAAGTATTTCTCCTGCAATTCCAACCGGCACAGCGCGAAAACCTTTATCCAGAATAAAAATCAACGTATTGGCAACCGGGCAACCTATTGTTGGAATTCCTGGGATTTCACCTTTCGGATCAATCGTTAAAGCCGTTACCACATGTGCTTCCGAAGGTCCATAGTGATTGTGCAGAATAATGTTTTTCTTCCGCAAAAGTGAGGCAAATGCTTCATTAATAATAACCTGTTCTCCTGCCGTCACGATGTGCCGAACCGATGAGGGAAACAATGACATGAAATCCGGTTGTTGGATGATAAATTTAAGATATGATGCAGGCATAAACATCGTCTTCACATCTTCTTTATTCACACGGTCGAACATAAGCGTAACACCGCTGATCTCTTCTTTATTTGTAAGAATCAATCGTCCCCCGTGAAGCAGTGTCGAAAAGATTTCTTGTGCCGAAACATCAAAGCTAACCGTTGTAAACTGTAATACCCGGCTGAAATCGATCGAAGTAAAACCGTACTGGTATTCCATCAGGTTAACAAGATTCCGGTGTTCCAGCATAACCCCTTTCGGTTTCCCAGTAGAACCCGAAGTATATATTACATAGAGTAAAGAATTTTCATTTGCCTGGGGAATAGGAGTGGAGCCGATGCAGAAGTTGTTTAATTCATCGAATGTTTCCTGAGTGACCAGGAATTGAGCTGAGCTGTCTTCCAGCATATAATCGATACGGTCTTGCGGGTAATCCATAGCGATCGGTAAGTAACCCGCTCCTGCTTTTAGCACTCCCATTATTGCAGTAATTAATTCAAGTGAGCGTTCTACTTTTACCCCCACCACACCATCCAATGTAACCCCTTTTTCGTGAAGCCAGGCAGCCAGAATATCCGCTCTTCTGTTTAATTCAGAATAGGTAATATGGAAAGTTTTATCAAAATTATCCCTATAAGATGCTCCCACCACAGCAATGTGATCCCCGTATTTTTCAACCGTCGATTCGAAGATTCCATGCATTGTTCGGTGTGTATCATAGGTGCATTCATTACCATTCGAGATATTCACAATCTCTTTTTTCTCTTCTTCCGACATCATTTCAATAGCCCCAATCGGCAGTTCACGATTAACAGGTAATTGAGATGCAATATTTTTAAAGTAACCGATTATTCGATCGATTGTTTGTGGTTTAAACAGGTTCGTGCTGTATTCCAGCATCAGGATAATGTGTTCCCCTCCATCCACTCCCGTCAGGTTCATATCGAATTTGGAAGTCGCCACAGTATGAATATATGTTCCATTTTTACTTTCCCCTTCCTCAACTTTTCCTTTATAGTCTTGTTGATTGAGAAGGTTGAACATCACATCGAAAACAGGGTTCCGTGAGGCATCCCGATCGATCGAGAGGCCGTCAACCAGTTCTTCGAATGGGAATTCCTGGTTCTCAAATGCACCCAGTGTTCGTTTTTTTAATGTATTTAGAAACTCCTCACAGCTCATTTCATAAACAGGGTGGTTTCGTATTGCCAGCGTATTGACGAACATACCCATAATGTTTTCCAGGTCTGCGTGACGGCGCGCTGCTATCGGAGTTCCTACTACGATATCTTCCTGACCGCTCAGTTTACTTAATAAGATATCGTATATTGCAAGTAATCCCATATAAAGAGTTAATTCACCCCTTTTTAACCATTCTTTTATTTCCCAGGTCGATCCCCTTGAGAGCTGAAACTCCACCACATTTCCTTCAAATCCCTGGATTGCCGGACGTGGAAAATCAGTAGGCAGATTCAGTACTGGCATATCATCCGAGAATATCTCCATCCAATATTTTCCCTGGTTATGCAATACCCCTTTATTCGGTTCCCTCTGGTACCATTCCGAATAATCTTTATATTGAATACGTAGCCTCGGAAGAGAAGCTCCATTATAAAGAGCCATAAATTCTCTTCTTAATATATCTTGAGAAGTCCCGTCCGTGATGATATGGTGCATATCGATCAGAAGTAATCTTTCTCCCGTATCCGTAATTAGCAAACTTACACGGAGTAAAGGTGCCTCATTTAATTGAAAAGGCCGGACGAAGTTTTTTATAATGCTTTCCTTATCCCCTCCCGAAGCGTGGACCGTTTCCATTGCAAAAGGAACATCCTTGTGAATCCGTTGTACAGGCGATTGATCCAAACTGATAAATGATGTACGCAGGCTTTCGTGTCGTTCGATCAACGTTTTGAAAGTTTGTTCCATACGCGAAACATCCATATCTCCTGATAGCGGGATTGTATAGGGCATATTGTAACTGATATTGTTTTCAGTCAATTGTTGAAGCACATACAGGCGTTTTTGAGCAGGTCCCAGGTCATAGAATTCTTTTTCTTCCACTGGTTCGATGGCAGTAAAGGATTTTTTCTCCTGTTTCTTTCTCAGGAATTCGATCAGTTCCTCTTTATGCAGTTTCAGTTGTTCCAATAAAGCCGGGGTTAGTGCCCCTTTTGGTGCATTGATTTTAAGTTGACCATTTACCAGGTCGATGCCGATTTGAGATTCTTTCAGTTTTGATAAAAGTTCCAGGTTCATTGAAAGCACTCCTATATTTTTTACCTGTAGCGAATCAAATATGAATGGATTTAAGGCCGTTTTCAGATATGATTCGGCCATACTATATGATATACTAATTTAGTCGTTTTCGTCAATCGGCAATTTTAATAAGCTATTAATTGCATTTGAAAAATTGTGATAAATTAGGATGAAGAATTATTTCCTGTATGCACTATTTCTTCTATCAAGAAATTATTGTAATTTGTTTCATTACTGATTTTATTCCATATATTCCACAACTAAATCCATCTCTTTTGTAAAACGTGCCTGGGCATGAAATGCAAGTGCATAACCTCCCACAACAAGATACTTAACCTGTTGAAGTTTAA
>JAKAGC010000629.1 GCA_021817755.1 Acidobacteriota bacterium
TTTATGTGCTTACCTTACTTCAAAAGATAAACTCTCCATCGATCTTTTACAATTAAAAGAAAATTTATCCCAGGTACTCCCCGATTATATGATTCCCGGTATGTTTGTTATCCTGGATTCCATTCCTCTCACTTCAAGTGGAAAAATCGATCATGCCAGCTTACCCGAACCCGGTATCCGGACAAATCAATTAAAAAAGCAATATATCGCACCCCGGGATAAAATAGAAACTCAATTGATAGAAACCTGGATCAAGGTATTGGGAATAGATTCCACCAATCACTCCCCTATCGGCATCGATGATGATTTCTTTGATCTCGGTGGTCATTCTCTTAAAGCAACCCTTTTACTTTCACGAATACAGAAAGCGTTTCAAATCAAAGTTCCTATTCATGAAATCTTCCAAAAACCCACCATACGAGAACAAGCTCAATATATCCGTGAAGCAGCCCAAGACCGCTTCCTTTCCATTTCAATTGCACCCAAAAAGGAATATTACCCCCTTTCTTCCGTACAAAAACGGTTATTTTTCCTCCATCAAATAGACGAAACCCAAACCGCTTATAATGTCTCTTCAGCCTGGAAATTAGAAGGAAAAATAAATATAGAGAAATTAACACACATATTTACTCAATTAATTAACCGGCATGATAGTTTGAGAACGTCTTTCACAATAATAGATGAAGAACCCTATCAACGGATTCATGATACCCTTTCGTTCGATATCGAAGTACTTAATGCTTCTTCAAGAAATGAAATACAAATAATAGAAGATTTTATCCGTCCATTTGATTTATCTACTGCACCCCTATTCCGTGTCGCGATAGCATCCATTGGAAAAGAAACACACCTGTTAATAGTCGACATGCACCATATTATTTCCGACGGCGTTTCCGTTTCCATACTTGCTCGTGAATTCACTTCACTCATGCAGGATATACAATTATCTCCTATTTCCCTCCGCTACATCGATTATTCCGAATGGCAAAACAGCCAGATTGCAAAGCAATCCATACAAAAGCAGGCAACCTGGTGGTTAAAACAATTCCAGGATGAAATTCCATTAATCAATCTTCCCATTGATTTTCCACGTCCTGTAAATCGCAATTTTTCAGGCCAGGCTCTTTCATTTTATATAGAGAACCAGGAAGCATCTTTATTAAAACAACTTGCATCCTCTCATCAGGCTACATTATATATGGTTCTTCTTTCCGTTTACTCTCTATTCCTCTCGAAAATTTCCAACCAGGAAGAACTTGTAATCGGGACACCTGTTTCAAATAGAACACATGCAGATCTTGAGATCATTTTCGGTATGTTTGTCAATACACTTCCCTTACATCTTTTCCCTCGTTCCGAATTGACTTTTACAACATTCCTCCAACAGGTAAAACAATTCACTCTCGATGCATTTGCTAACCAGGAATATCCCTTCGCCGATCTCGTGGAAGCAGTTGTCCATGATCGTACTCCCGATAGAAACCCTCTTTTCGATGTTATGTTTGTCTTACAGAATATGGAAAGCACATCCGTAGAAATTCCCCAAGCCCGGATGACTCCATACCCATTGGAACGAAATATCTCCAAATTCGACCTCACTCTTGAAATACTTGAAGCCCAAGACCGTATTCATCTTACCTTCGAATATTCCACCCAATTATTTAGACCTCAGACTTCTGAGCGGTTTATAGCTTATTTTAAAAAAGCGATTGCTCAAATCCTTGAAAATCCCTATATAAAATTGGAAGAAATCGATATTATCCCATTAGAAGAGAAAGAACAGCTTCTTTTTCTTTTAAATGATAATCCCATCGATTTTCCTCAAGATAAAACCATTCATGAACTATTTGAAGACCAGGTCAACCGGACTCCACACAGAATCGCCGTTATCGATACACAAAACCTCCACCTTTCATATCATCGATTAAATAGCATCTCCAATCGCCTTGCTCTGAATTTAAAACAGGATGGAATCCAAACAGGAGATATTGTCGGTTTAAAACTCCATCGGTCGGTTTTTATGTCCATTGCGATACTCGGTATATTAAAAGCAGGAGCCGCTTATCTTCCCATTGATCCCGACACACCACAAGACCGGATTCAATTTATGCTCAATGACAGCAACGCCGCACGTTTATTGACTCCACAAGACATTACCCCCACTCTTTCCCATTCCTCTTCATCTACTCCCAATCCCATTTACGAAGCTACCAACCCCCAGAATAACCTCGCCTATATTATCTATACTTCCGGTACAACCGGTAAACCCAAAGGTGTTATGGTTAATCACCAGGGAATCGCCAATTTAAAAGTATTCTGGTCCCATGAGAAAGGGTTTGGCGTTACCATTCATGATAATGTTCTTCAATTTGCCAATATTACCTTCGATGCTTCTGTAACCGAATTTTTTATGGCTTACTTTTGCGGCGCCCGGTTATATATGATCTCAAAAGAGATCATCGAAGATTACGAAGTATTCGAAAATTATATGCAAAGCCGATGTATTACTGTAGTAACACTACCTCCTCCTTTCCTTGCACACCTAAATCCTCAAAAATTCACAACAATTCGAAAATTGATTACAGCCGGTTCCGAAATTCCCGTCGAATTAATGAAAACCTGGAAGAGCAAAGTCGATTTAATCAATGCTTACGGTCCCACAGAAATCACTATTTGCGCTTCTTGCTGGCATGTCCCTGATATCGACTTTTCAAATACATCTGTTCCCATCGGCCCTCCTATTTTCAATACATCACTCTTTGTACTCGATAAAAACACACGCCTTCTTCCACTCGGAGTTGCAGGTGAACTCCATGTCGGTGGAGTAGGTGTCACTCGCGGATATATGAACCGCCCCAAATTAACAAATGAAAGGTTCGTTGCCTTCGACGACCAAGAACCTTTTTATAAAAAGGTTCCTGGACTTCCAAAAATTTTTGATAATAATGAATACTCTATAAAAAGTTTTAAGGGGGTGCAGGGGGGCGTTTTACAAAAAGCCCCCTTGCTCTACAAAACCGGAGATTTAGTACGATGGGTTTCTAATCCTATTGAACCAGGCCAATATGTTATCGAATTTTTAGGACGTATCGATAACCAAGTAAAGATTCGTGGATTCCGCGTAGAACTCAATGAAATCGAATATTCCATTTCCAGATACCCCGGCATCATTCAAACAGT
Source organism: Acidobacteriota bacterium (assembly GCA_021817755.1). Taxonomy (GTDB): domain Bacteria; phylum Acidobacteriota; class Aminicenantia; order UBA2199; family UBA2199; genus JAKAGC01. Next base: position 3,181 of record JAKAGC010000629.1, read on the forward strand.
CGTTATCGCTGCTTCCCAATCCAATAGTAATGACAAATACCTCTGTGCTTACTTCGTTTCCCGTAATGAAATCTCTATCTCTCAGTTAAGAGATCATCTATCCAGTGAGCTTCCTAACTATATGGTTCCTTCTTACTTTATCCCTCTCGAAAAGATTCCTTTAACTCCTAATGGAAAAATTAACCGAAAAACACTCCCCGAGCCCTGGCAATTTGCCTCAGAAGTATCAGCTCCTCCT
>JAKAGC010000630.1 GCA_021817755.1 Acidobacteriota bacterium
TTATGTAAGCAATTTTTAAAAAAATATGCATAATATATCTTGCGTGAGAATTTTTTTAGCAGACCGTTCTCAATCGGGTATTTAATGTAGCAGATATTATGAATTACCAGGAACAAAAAGTAGACACCATCTCAGGAGCACGCGTTGTAAGCGAGTATCCTACTTCTTACCGGGATGAACTCGAGCGTAACTGTCATGCACTACTTTACCCTCTTGCTATTTTATGTTTATTCGCATGGCTTCCTTATGTCTACCTTGATATGAAACTTTACCCCAGTATTTCCTCTTTATTATTCCTTCGTCTTGGACTCACTATTTTAGGTGGAGCCACTCTTATTATTTCCCGTTTATCTTATTTAAAAATTCGAAAATACCAATTAATACTTATAAATCTTTCTTATATGGAATTATCCACTGCATTAATCCTCGTGGAAGTAGCCGGGGATCCTGTTTATATGGGTGGGTTTTGTATACTCATTCTTATACTTCCTGTTTTTCCTCTTCGCAAGTTTCATTCCTTATCCATTCTCCTCGGATCAGTAGGTATATATTCACTCTTTGATCTCTTATTCAAGGCCTCTCATGAGTCCTGGTATGAAAAATACGGCATAATGAACCTTGTTATTTCTCTTTTTATTTCCGTAGCTGCGATATTCCTTCTCGATAAAATCCGGCGAAAAAATTATGAAACCGGACGTTTACTCGCAGTACGTAATGTTGAATTGCAGCAGTCTACTCTTGAAATCACTCAGATTAATGAACAGCTCGAAAAATCAGCCATCCGGTTATCTCGCATTAATGAAGAATTACGTAAAGCCAATGAAATTAAGAGCAATCTCCTAGGTATTGCTGCTCATGATTTAAAAAATCCTCTTCAGGTTATTATCGGATATACTCAGCTATTGAAAATGAAGATGAAAGAGGATCCCACCATTTCAGAAAAATTAAATATGATTAAAAAATCCTCCGATAAGATGTTGCAGTTGATTACCGCATTAATGCAAACTGCTGTTGTTGAAAAAGGTGAATTGAAACTCAATAAAGATCGTCTCGATTTGAATCAATTGGCTGATACTGTCGTACGAAACAATCGCCCCATGGCCAAAGAAAAGGGGCAGGAGATTTTTCTCGAACTCTGCGAAGAAGACTGCTGGGTAGAAGCCGATCAATTATTATTGGAACAGGTCATCGACAATCTACTTAATAATGCCATTAAATTCTCTCCCCTTGGGAAACCCATTACAGTGTCCGTACAAAAAAAGATAAAACTGATCTATTTGCGTGTGAAGGATGAAGGTCCTGGATTAACAATTGAGGACCGGCGGAAGGTATTCGGTAGGTTTCAGCGTCTTAGTGCCAAACCTACCGGAGGTGAAACTTCCACCGGCCTTGGGCTTTCCATCATACGAGATCTTGTCGAACTGCATAATGGAAAGGTTCATGTTGAGAGTGAACTCGGGAAAGGCTGTACTTTCTGTGTGGAAATACCCCGAGCCTCAGCTCCTTGATGAATTTATAATTTTTAAATCATGTACATTTGGTCCATGCACAGGAAGGACACGTCGGACACTTCTCATCCGGCATAGCCGTTCCGCATTGAGGGCAGGTTACCGAGTTCAAATCCATTTTGTTAATCTTAACTTCAGATGTATGTTTTTCCAGTGCTTGTGCAATTGCATCCGGAATCGATTGAATCAGTGCTCCATTGTGGAATGTCGGTTCCGATCCGCCAATCCCTTTCAACTGGCTAACGATTTCATTTGCAGGAATCCCCGTTCGAAGTGCAAGAGATGTTAATCTTCCGATTGCTTCCGCATCAGCCATTGTCGAATATCCGCTCTTTCCGATTGAACAAAAAACTTCAAACGGTTTTCCATTAAAATGTGTGATTGTAATATAGAGTCGCCCAAGTCCTGTACTGATTTTATAAGTCGTTGAAGGTAAAGAATCAGGCCGGTCTTGTGGTCTCGGTGTCTCCGGTTTGATTTTATTGAGAACTTGTACTGCACGGCATCCATCCCTATAAACGGTTATTCCTTTTACTCCCATGTCGAAAGCCATTTTATAAGCTTCCGCGATCTCTTCTTTTGTCGCTTCGTTCGGGAAATTGATCGTTTTGGAAACCGCACTGTCTACGTATTCCTGGAAAGCTGCCTGCATCTTTATATGATCTTTCGGGTGAACCTCTGCTGCTGTGATAAAATAATCCGGAATGTCTTCATTCTGGTTTTTATCCTTCCAATCCTGGTAAATCGGATGAATATCCTTGATTTCACCATCAAGAATGCGAGAAATAGTTTCAAATGCGAAAATTGGTTCGATACTTGAAGAGCAACCTGCTATTCGGGAAATCGTTCCTGTCGGTGCGATTGTTAATACTGTTGCATTTCGCATCTTTTTCCCTTTATATATCGATTGTTCGATTGCCGGGAAATTACCTTTTTCTTCTGCCAGCGCTTCAGATGCCCGAACCGCTTCCTCTTTTAGGAATTTTGCGATTTTTTTACCCAATGCCAGCGCTTCATCCGTATCATATTTTATCTTCATTTTTAGCAGTAGGTCCGCAAACCCCATGATTCCAAGACCAATGCGGCGGTTTGATTTCGCCATTTTATCAATTTGTTCCAACGGATAAATATTAACATCGATCACATCATCCAGAAATCGAATACTCATAACGATCAATTCTTTAAATCGTTCCCAATCGAATTGATCCTTCATTTCCGGCTTATGAAAATTCGCAACATTGATCGAACCCAGGTTACAAGCTTCGTAATCATGCAGAGGTTGTTCCCCACAAGGATTGGTTGAGCGAATTAGCCCCTGGGCACGTGTCGGGTTTTTCTCATTTACAGTATCGATAAGGATTAATCCCGGATCACCGTTTTTCCATGCTGAATCCACGATCATATCAAAGATTCCTACGGCATCCATTTTTCCTGTTGCTTCACCGGTACGCGGATCGATCAAATCATATGTAGTTTCTTCTTTTAATGCATCTATAAATGCATTCGTGACAGCTACAGATATATTAAAATTTTGGGCAGTAATTCCATCCAATTTCATCGTAATGAATTCTTTTATATCCGGGTGATCCACTCTTAGCACACCCATATTCGCCCCACGACGTGTTCCCCCTTGTTTTACCGCTTCTGTTCCCGCATCGATGACCTTCAGGAAGGATATTGGACCCGATGCGATACCCTGTGTTTTATTTACAAAACTTCCTTGAGGACGAATTCTTGAAAAATCAAATCCAGTGCCACCCCCTTCCTTATGAACCAATGCTGCATTTTTAACTGTTTCGAAAATTTCTTCAAGAGAGTCCTCTACAGGCAGAACAAAACATGCAGAAAGGCATAATCCCCGCCCCGCGCCTGGTAAGGTAGGTGAATTCGGCATAAAATCTATA
>JAKAGC010000631.1 GCA_021817755.1 Acidobacteriota bacterium
AGAAAAGGTTTTAGATAATGGATTACCATAAAAATAGAGATTTTGCAAGTTCTTTTTTTAAAAGATTAAAAGGAGGGGGGTGTGAGGGCTGATTTCTCAACCCTCACACCTCTTGGAGAGGTTTTTAGAGGTTAAACATTATTGAGTAAACACGCTTTGACTTATATAAAGCAATTATAATGCCAAAATTTATTTTCTATGAGTTGAGTCATAGCTCTTACCTGTAAACACGCGTGGGATATGGTTATTTCATTGCTATTTTAAAATAAGTTTAAAAAATTGCTACATGAATTTAGTGCTTTACAGAACACAAAAAATAACAGATTGGGTTTACAACTTGTAAGATGTGGTTACAGTCAAAGAGGTAATTATAGTTTTGAAACGTCTTATATTGAACCTTATGGAGGAAGAAAACAAACGGTTCATTTTGCTACATTCTGTATTTTTGAAATAGATTTTTTATTAATAAATTTTGAGTTAAGTGTGAAATTATAGGTGTTTTTATAATTTGAAAATATGAATGAAATTGACATTAGATTTTAGTTAAAAAGGAAAACATTAAAAAGTCTGTCTTTGATTCACTGTGTTGGATGCATGATGATTCAAAAAAAATAAACGCTGAAATTTATCTCATTTTATTGACATTATTTGTATTATTAATTAGAATTAAAGCACATAAAATGTCAAAAATTTTGATTAATCCGTGCCCTTTATTTGTTTTGCCTGGAGAATATACTCGATGAGCAGAAGTGACGAAGAAAATCTGAAATCAATGACTATTCTAGTTGTAGAAGATAATATCGGAATGCGACGATTGATCCAGAAACGTCTCGAAAGAGAGAGGTTCATCGTAAGTGTGGCAGAAAGTGGCGCGGAAGCTATTTCTCTTTTAAAGAGTAACCCGAATCAGATATTATTACTTGATTATAAACTTCCGGATATGAATGGGAAAGAATTAATTACTAATTTGGTCCAGGAAGGCTTTTCTATTCCTTTTGTTATAATGACGGGACATGGCGATGAACGTATAGCTGTAGAAATGATGAAATTGGGAGCAAGGGATTACCTGGTAAAGGATCATGCTCTTATAGAAGTTCTTCCACAGATTATGGAACAGGTTTTTATCCAGGTTTTGACAGAAAAAAAATTATCTGAAGTAAGAAAAGCGCTAAAAGAGAGCGAAGAACGTTTCAAAATGCTTTTTAATAGAGGTTCCGATGCCATATTTGTTATTGAATTGAACAATGGTAAACCGGGACATTTTATCGAGGTTAATGATATAGCTTGCAACCGATTGGAATATACGAGGGAAGAATTATCCAATATGTCTTTAAAAGATATTGAAATCCCGGAAGAAGCCAGATTTCATATATTTGAACAGGATACTCTCACAGAACGAAAATCCATTTTATATGAAGCGGTGCAAATCAAAAAAAATAGTGATCGAATCAATGTTGAAAATAATTCACATATTATTGATTTGGGAGGAAATCCTACTATTTTATGTATTTCCAGGGATATTTCCCAAAGAAAACTACTGGAAGGTCAACTGCGTCAGGCTCAAAAAATGGAAGCGATAGGGAAATTGGCGGGTGGAGTTGCACATGATTTTAATAACTTATTAACTGCAATTATGGGGTATTCTGAATTACTCCTGGTTAAAATGGATGCGCAAAATCCCTTCCGTGATATTTTAAAGGAAATAAAACGGGCTGGAGACCGGGCCGCTTCACTGACACAACAACTTCTTGCATTTAGCCGGAAGCAGATGTTGAAACCTCAGATTGTTGATCTTAATCGGGTTGTTACGGGTATGGAAAAGATGTTGAAGCGTATTATCGGCGAAGATGTCCATCTTATTTCCAATCTGGATCCCTCTTTATACAGAATAAAGGCGGATCCGGGAAATATTGAACAAATAATTTTAAATCTGGCTGTTAATGCTGTTGATGCCATGCCACAGGGAGGTAATCTAACTCTTAAAACTGAAAATAAGGTTGTAGATGAACAGTATACGGCTCTAGATCCGATGGCGAGACCTGGTAATTTTGTTTGTCTTACTATTTCCGATAATGGTTCGGGAATGGAGAAGAAAATTATGCCATATATTTTCGAACCTTTCTTCACTACAAAAAAAACGGGTACAGGATTGGGGCTCTCTGTTGTCTACGGTATAATCAAACAACATAATGGTTGGATTAATGTAATAAGTGAACCACGAAAAGGTTCGATCTTTAATATCTTTTTTCCTGCCATATCCATAGAAGAAATACAAATTGCCGAAGAATCCATTACTCTTGAAGATTACAGTGGGAATGGCGAACGGATACTTTTGGTAGAAGATGAAGAAGGGGTTATGAATGTGGCATTGAAAGTGTTACGTGATTACGGATATGAGGTAATCGGTGCTGCATCCTACCAGGAAGGTCTCCATATTTATAATAGAGAAGATAGAAACTTTCAGTTAATTATAAGTGATATAGTATTACCCGACCGTTCAGGGATCGAGTTAACTGAATATATTATTTCGGTTGATCCTGCGATCAAAATATTATTAACCAGTGGATATGCTGATCAACGTTCGCATTGGACTGAAGTTGTAAAAAAAGGTATTCCTTTTTTACAAAAACCTTATACGTTGGGAGATCTGTTAAAGCAAGTGAAAGAGGTATTGGAACCCCCAAAATGAATGAAATAATTAATATTTTGATCGTAGATGACGATATGGGACATGCTACATTGATTCGCAAGAATCTTAAACGTCTGGGATTAAAAAATCCGGTATTCCATTTTAAAGATGGGCAGGAGATTCTGGATTTCTTTTTTGAAAAGAATTCCGGAAAACCAATTAAAAGTGGCGATTCCTATATGATGCTACTGGATATTCGAATGCCTAAAGTAGATGGGGTAGAGGTGTTAAAGCGAATTAAAGCACACGATGATTTTAGAAAAATTCCGATTATCATCATTACAACAAATGATGATCCACGTGATATTGAATATTGTTATTCAATTGGATGCAGCGGTTATATTATCAAACCTATTAAATATGAGCGTTTTGCCGAAACCATAAACAATCTTGATATACTGTTAGATAGAAATGATTCTCCTGATTTTAATTCTACGGGTTCATTTGGAATGAGAGATTCAGTACTTGGAGGAATTGAAAATAAGAATGAATTTGCAAATTTTTGAGATGTTATTCTTCGTACTTTTATCTTTCATGGTATGCCTGTATCATGAATTAAAAAGAATATCAATAGTGGAGGTATTTAGTTGATTTTAACGAAACCCTTTTGGCCGAAGCTTTGGGCAAAAAAGATAATCGTTGCTTTTCTTCTACTAACTTTTGCTTCTTTTTCTCCAGTTCTTGACGGGAAAAAGATGAGC
>JAKAGC010000025.1 GCA_021817755.1 Acidobacteriota bacterium
ACAATAGTCTCTTTGCGCTGTAAGGCCATGCGTGCCAGGTCTTCGCGGTTGCCTTGCAATGCCTGCATAGCCTGCTGGTCAAGTTTGTTTAATTGCTGTTGCAACTGCTGCTGCAGTAACTGCTGCTGTTGTTGTAATGCTTCTAAATCAGCAGAGTTCACTACATTGGAAACGGTTGAAAAAAACTTCATGATTTCCTCCTGTTTATTTTTTTGTGGAAATTATATCACATAGAAATCCAGCATTGCAAGGAGTAATTTACAAAATTTTGATATGCTTTTTATTTGAATGGTGTGTTGTTGCTTAAATGTGATAATAAAATAGGCTTTCTATAAACATAAAGAGATAGTTTTGAATAATGGGCACATTTTTGCAGGTTATTTCATCCTGAAATGGGTGAAGTATTAAATGTGGCGGATTATTAATAGGTCTTACTTCTCGCGAGTTATTAATACTAAAGTGTTAGCTTATCCAGTTTTTTAGAATTGAGATTATATAAATGACTTCTTCTCTTTATTGCATATATTCGCATATTGACACACCCTGCAAATTTCAATGTTCTTAGTCTGATGAAATCCGATATCCATATTGAATAATTCTACAAAAATCTTTTCCAATACCTCTTCCATTGAATTAATAACATCTTCTTTTATTATATCGGATTTTTCCACTTGAACAAATGCCAGTTCATCATATAATCTCTTGAACGAATATATACCCAACCGGAAAGGTTTTTTATAACCACCTTTTTTCTGTAATAGATAGAGGTAAAATAATAACTGGAAAACCTCTTTTTGCTTGATTGCCTTCTCTCCCGAAAGAATCTCAATCAATGCATCTATGTTTTCAATTTTTAAAGACCCGGTTTTACCTGTTTTGTAATCGATAATACAGTAATTCCCATCAGGCGTTGTATCCAATCTATCTAAAAATCCTTTAAGTTTTACTTCATACTTAATTCCGTTTGATTCAAATAAAAACGGGATATCTTCAAATCGTTTTTCTAATAATTCAACTTTGAATCCTCCACGTTGCTTTTCTTTCTCGAAAAAACCGTAAAGGAATTTCTTCATCACTTCATACGTAATATAATTCCTTCCCGACTTAATATCTCCCGTTTTGATTACTTTTCCATACTCTTCTTTTAGACAGGTTTCAATCACAGGTAAAATGGCATTAATATCGTGATTCGTTACAAAACTCTCTTTTTTTTGAAGAGGTAAATACAATTCTTTAAGTGTATTGTGTAAAATAGTTCCGAATTGTTTATAATCTGGACTTTCAAAAACATCCTCATCCTCTCGTAATTTCAAACCGTATGAGAAATAGTATTTCAAAGGGCATGTAAGATAAGTTAATAATGACGAGGCCGAATGTGGTTCTTGAACCATTTCTGCTATCATCTTTTCCGATTTTCGAATCTCGATTTCTCTTTTTTGACCCGTATCAAACGTAAAATCCACCACGTAATGATTAATCCGCGCATTCCGGTTTCGTTCACTGTATTCAATTAAAAGCTGATCGATGAACCGACTTTTCTCGTTTTTATCTATCCCCCTACTTTCTGTAACATAAAAGAGAGTCACATTTCGTGAGTTTTTCAAAAGCCGGTAAAAATGATAGGCAGCAATCGCGTCCCGGTCTTTATAGGTCGGAAGCCCCATTACTACTCGGATATCATAAGGGATAAAAGACTGTTGACTCTTTCCCGGAGGGAGATGCCCTTCATTTACAGATAAAATATACACATGATTGAAATCTAGAGTTTGTGTTTCCAATACACCCATGATTTGCAATCCCACAAGTGGTTCGCCTGTAAAAGGCACACGGTTGGCTTTGACTATATCACTAAGCATCTGGCGAAAGGTATGAAGATTCAATACCATTTTTCCAGTATTTAGAATCTCTTTCAAGCGTCTGAGAAACGTGTAAAAATGATAGATATACTCATAATCAAGTGATGAAAGATCTGGTTTATCCTCTGTAAAAAATTCACGTATCACGTCAAGTATCTTTAGAAAAACGTCGACGAATTCCCCTGAATCATCATAAACACCAAATAACAGGTCAACAATATCTAAAGATAAGGTTTTCTCTTTTTTGTTTTTATCTTTTTCGTCTTTTTCTCTGAATCTGACCGTCTTAATATCTTTTATATAAATGAGATTCGATTCTTTAATCTCATTCATAAATGCATCTATATCATCATCGGCAAAAGGTTTAATATACGGATGATTCAGTATTCGACGAATATCCTTATGATAAAACCCTTCCGCACTCTTTTGATTTCGAATCTGCATCTCCATAATCGAATCCAATAAACTGAAAACAGGTGTTTGTTGAAGTGGAAACCCGATTGTAACATTGATTTTATTTACATTGTCCGGCAAAGAATTCAACGTAGGAAATAACAGAGATTCATCAGGTAGAACTACTGCAATATTATCAGGTTCATCGTCCCCCTTGATTAACTCCTGTAATTTGATTCCAAGCACTTTAGATTGACTTACTCCAGTCGGAACACCTATAATATTTATATTTCTTGTTTCCAATAACCCGTACTCTACAAATGAGGCGTCCTCTATATTAAGTGCAGCACGGTTTTTTCTGAAAAAATGACCCGCCTCCTGATTTTCATCATCCACAAAATAATGATCCATATCCCAAAAGATTTCGGCTTTATCGTTATCCCGAAGATATCTCAGAAGCGTTTCCTCGGCAGGAGTTAACGCATTGAACCCACAGAATACCACTTTCTCCCAGCCATGAAGAGACATACTTGCCCTTGTTACCTCTTCCACATTCTCAGCTACTTTGCGATATATCATCCCTTCATATGCTTTATTGTTTTCTTTTAATAATCGATTAAAATCGTTATACAGTACTCCGAGATCTTCCCAGAATCCTGTGTAACGTGTATATATTTCAGATTTTTCTTCTTTATCGAAATCTTCGATCGCTTTGAATTCTTTAAGGGTTTTAAATAATTTTTTCGTATCCAAAAGATATTTGTCCATTTCATCGAAATCTGAAAGGATCATCTTTCCCCATGGGTAAAAATCCGAAAATTCACGAGAATAATGTCGAACCCGTTTATTATATACGGAATACAATTCCAGAATTAAATCTACTTGATCCGAAACTGTTACCCGTGCTAGTTTTGCAAAAAAATCATCGATAGAAAACATAGAAGGAGACCATATTGTTTGCTCAGGTGGTTTTACAGCTTTCAAACTACGCTGGAAATACAAAGGCGCCCTACGTGTGGGAAATACAAATACCAAACGATGAAGTTCAGCTCCATACTGGGCCATAAGCCCTGCCGCTATCTTTTCAAGAAATGCCATTCTTACGCCTCCGGCGGCCAGAACCCCTTTTATAAAAGTGGTTCCTGGACCTCCCTAAAATTTTTTATTACTTTTTATCTTCGTTAATCGTTTCTAATCGATCACTATCTATATAATAAAGGTGTGCCTCAATCCCGGAGTAATCCATTGCTCTCAATGCATTCACATATCCTTTCATTTGTTCCACATACTGATTATGGGCCCCCTCATCCTTAGGATCACCTGTCTTGAAATCAATCAACGTCACAACATCCCCTGAAATAATAACCCGGTCAGGCCTCAAGACTTCATCCGGCGTATAGATCGGAGTTTCAATAAAAACCCGGTCTGCTGCGCCTGGAGTAAACCACTTCCGTACAATTTTATTTTGAAAGATTTCCTGAACCTGCTTATAAAGGGTTTCTATTTCTTTCTTATCCATGTCGCCTGATGCGTGAATTTCTGCAAAGGCTCTATCTATATCATCTATAGTGCGAATTTTTGAAAGAACACGATGGATTAAAATTCCCCGTGCACGCCTTAAAGTTTTGTATTCTTTATTGAATCTCCAGAATTCAGCGGCTTTCCTTCGAATTGTGATACGCCTATCCCATTCACCGAAAACAATTCGCTTCTCCTCCATGAATTGAATTTTTTCCATTTTTGTTTTCGCTAATTCCTTTTCCTTCATGCTCAAAGTATCACCAAAAACAAACCGGTCGGAACGTAATTCATCCTGTTTCATTAACGGAACAGCCAATTCCCTTAATCTTATATAATTTTCATTTTTCTCTTTTATCTCGCAAATTATATGCAACTGCTCCCGCGCCCGTGTAAATGCCACATACAACATATTGATGTTATCGATTGTTACTTTCCGTTTTTCACGTAAAAATTCATCTTTAAAAAAACTTTCTTCCAGTGCAATCGATTTATTGACCGGCATGGGGAAATCAAGAGGCGGTCTCGTTGGTACAGGTGGCTTCGCTTTTAACCATAATTGTTTATCCACCTGATGTTCCCAGCCCGTATAAGGAATAATAACCACAGGGAATTCCAACCCTTTGGCTTTGTGGATAGTCATAATTTTTACCGCCGGTTTCGATTCCGGTATAACCACTGCAAAACGTTCTTTTTCCTCTTCCCACCAGTCCAGGAAAGAAGCAATATCAACACTGTTTTCTCTCGAATATTGTGCTACGATATCCAGGAAAGCCTGTAAATAACCTGCTGTTTCAAAATCAAGTTTTTCAGATAAACCGAATATACGTATAATCTTTTCAACAACTTCATAAACAGGTATACGCATTAATCCCTTCTTCGTATTATTAAACGCCTGTAGTTCCGGCATTAAATCCCACCAGGAATTATCACCGATACTTTGAACAATTTCTGTAGGTTCAACCGGATTTTCTTTTTGATTCAATCCAAGGAAAAAAAGCATAGACACCAGAGGAATACGGTGTGTTCGGTTGGTGATATAAGTCAATACATCGATCATAAAACCGATAACCGGAATACGGTACATAGATAACGAATCCGGAGATACTACGTGAATATTTTGTTGTAACAGGTATTCTGCTACTTCTTGACCCTTGCGGTTTTCTCTGACCAAAATGGCGATATCGCTATATTCATATCCTCTGGCAATACATGAATCGATGATTGCTTTCACTTCTTGAGGGACAATATTATCTGGTTCTTCTTCCATATCTGCCAGAGTTTCCTGTTCCTCGTCAGCTTCACTTTTATCATTTAATTCAGGCTTTTTTAGGAATAGAAGAGATACCATTCCTCCTACTTTTTTTCTCGTTTTTTGAGAGACTTCATTATAAACTTTACCGAATAATTCATCTTTATATGAATCATCCTTAGATAAATTTTTGATTTCCTCTTCTTTGTAGAAATTGCTTAAAGCTGTAAAGAAACCATTGTTAAAATCAAGAATATTATCCAGGCTGCGATAGTTGGTTGACAGCGGTTTTAGCTTCAATTGTTCCGGTAGGATACGGTTTGGGATTTCGTTCACCATGATTTCCATATCCCCACCTCGCCATCTGTAGATCGATTGTTTTGCGTCCCCAACCGCCATATTGAAGTAATTAGAACCCAATGCATTTTCGATCAAGGGGTAGAGGTTTTCAAATTGTAAACGGGAGGTATCCTGGAACTCATCTACCAGGTAATGATTGAACTTCTCACCCAGTATCGCATAAATAAAGGGAACAGGCGAATTTTTTACGATTTCATATACTTTCACGTTAAATTCGGAAATAGGAATTACATTGTTTTCTTTTTTATACATATCCACCAATTCGATGAGATGGCGGATAATGGCTGACAGATAGATATTATCCAGAACAAATGCAGCCGAAACAGCTTCACTTCGTTTGCTGTCGTAAAAAGTAATAATCGCATCATGGAGATCATCCAGACCATTTTCGCGAAGGGTTTGAATAGCAGACTCGATATCCCTCGGAGTCGACTTAACTGACCACACTTCTCCTTGAAACCGCGCACTCATTTTGAAATCTTTAATATCTCCACGTTTAAGTTCTGCGCATTTTTGAAGGAAACCGGCTGCTCCGGATTTTTTATAGGCGAAATCATCGATTGTAAGACCTGCATTCGCAATTAAGGAGAGAGCGGTACGTCCTTTTTTATTTAATTCATCGATAAAATCATCTCTCATTTTCTGTAATTGCAATTTATATTCATTAAATGCAGAAATATCGAAAGCATTAGTAATAGCCCTCACCCAATCGATATTTTTTTCATTAAAAAGTTCTTTTTCGAATCGTTGGATTTCCGTTTCGATATTCCAGCTTTTTTCCTGGTTGATCCGGTCAAAAACAAATTCAAGGATGATTTCAGTAATAAACGGATTTTTCCCGATCTCAAACATCAGTTGTTCCACCACATAGGTTTGGATTTTATCCAGGTTCAGATCGATACCGAAATTGAGAGGCAGTCCGATTTCAAGGGCAAAGGCTTTAATGACCCTGTGTATAAAGGAATCGATTGTCATAATGGCAAAGTCCGAGTAATTGTGGAGAAGGAGGGTCAGCAGTTTTGCACTGGTTTTATCCAGGTTATGCAGGTCTGGTAATTCTTCGAGGAGGTGTTTTTCCAGGTCTTTATCTTCATTTTTGGCAAGTTTTTTAAGAGCCTGGAGAATGCGGTCTTTCATTTCCCCTGCGGCTTTATTTGTAAACGTTACGCCCAGGATATGTTTAAATTTATCAGCATCTGTGAGAACCAGTTTCAGATATTCTTTAACCAATGTATAGGTTTTCCCTGATCCTGCTGATGAGCGATATAGGACAAAAGCCATATTCCCTCCGTAATGATGCACATAATAATGATTAATATTAAAGTAATGGAAATGAATTGTCAAGAATTTGAGAGATTACAGAAATTTATTCACTATGAATTTGATACTACCTCAAAAATAAATGTGAGAATTTTGCTAGTAATGAATTACCTTTTTAAACAAAATGCCTTGACATTTCAATATGGTTATGGTATCCACATATAGGAGTGTGCAACATGAATAAAAATGATCTGGCTGAACTAATTCATAAGCGAACCGGATTTAAGCGATTTGAAGCTTACAGTTTTATCGAGATTCTTATGGGAGAGATCGCCACAGGACTTCGTGCGGAGAAAAAACTCGTACTCTCCAACTTCGGTACCTTTAAAGTCGTGGAACGAAAGGAAAAAAGAGTACTCAATCCCATAAAAAAAGAGATGATGACTATTCCAGGTACGCAGACGATTCGTTTTCAACCTTCTGAAAATCTTAAAGAACAAATTGGAGATTAAAGCCAGAATGATTGAAAACAATAATCCGTATTTACTGGAACGCATCTCTTTTGCCTGGATTACATCGAAAAATCAAAAAGCAAGACGCAGGGTCATACGAAAAAATATCAGTCACACACAGTTACCTGGATTTTCTCCCACTGAATTGGAATTGCTTGGTTTCACCGACTCCGAAATAAAGGATATCAAACACAATTACCTGACAATTGCCGAACAGGAATTGGAAAAAGCAAAAAGAAACAATGTTGAGATAATCTTTAAAGAAGATGAGTACTATCCTTCGCTGCTTGCAGAAATTCACGATCCCCCTGATTTTATTTATTGCAAAGGTAATAAAGAGATTCTAAAAAGTGAAAAAGTCGCTGTTGTTGGTTCCCGTAAAGCCAGTAATTATGGATGGTGGTGCCTTAACGAAATATTACCCGATTTATGTGCCGTCAACATGACGATTGTTTCAGGTATGGCATATGGAATCGATTCCATGGCTCATAAAGTCACATTAAATGTTAATGGGAATACCATCGGTGTAAATGCAGGGGGATTGCTTCATCTCTACCCACAAGGAAATATGGGAATTATTCAACCCATAATCGATAAAGGGTGTGTGATTTCCGAATTTAGCCTGGATATCATTCCAAGACCATTCTATTTCCCTATCAGAAATCGGATTATTGCGGGAATATCCAGATCCATTCTCGTGGTGGAAGCAGCAATGAAGAGTGGTTCTCTTGTTACTGCAAGGTTGGGACTGGAACAAAACCGTGATATTTTTGCTGTTCCTGGGCGTATTGATTCCATTATTAGCCAGGGGACGAATTATCTGATTCAGCAGGGCGCCAAAATGGTAACTTCCTCCAAAGATATTCTTGAGGAGTATGGACTCGTTCAACTTAAACCTAAAAAAGACGAAACTCCGGAACTATCAAAAAACGAAAAAGAAATACTGGAATTAATGATAGATAATGAAGTAAAATCCATCGACTATTTTGTAGAAAAAACCGAACATTCGGTATCTGCGATTATTTCAATTCTAATGGAATTATTATTAAAAAACATAGTTATTGAAGATTCTGGGGGATATCGCAAGATAATGTAGTCAAAATGCATACCAATTTTGACTATTGCCAACTTTATTAAGATTAAATATACAAATATTGAAAATAAAGATGGAATTCTTCCGATATTTTAATTAAATAAATTTACACATACCCATATTTCCAATAAATCGGAAATATTCCAATTTATTTTTTTTTTAACTTCTACTGAAAAAACTTATCATATCTTCATTATGAAAACTTGGCTATTTGGCAAATAATTTGCTTCCAATCTTATGAGGTGAAATATGAAACGGCCAGGTGTTTTGATATGGGCTCTTACTATAATGATGATTTTCATCGAGTCTGTTTATCCACAGGTCAAGGATGTGAAAGCAGAAGCCAAACTTGATCAAATGAGTCTCGATGAGTTGTTAAATATATGTGTTATCGTGGCAGGAAATAGACCTCAGAAAATTTCTGAGGCTCCGGCTATTGTCAGCGTTATAACTGCACAAGAAATTCGAGAAATGGGTTTTTCAAATCTATATGAAATACTCAGTTTTGTACCTGGAATCAATATTACTGAAACATACTATGGCTCCACCATGATTAACTGTCGGGGGCAGCTTCAAACTCATTATAATAATAAAAGTTTACTTCTCTTGAATAATCATCCCCTTTTCGACAGCACATACGGCAATTATTTCTTGGAGCAAATCCCAATAGATATAATTAAACGTATCGAAATTATTAGGGGACCCGGTTCGGTTCTTTATGGAACGAATGCATATAGCGGAGTAATAAAAATTATTACTAAATCCCCCCATGAAATGAATGGAGGAAAAGTAAGCTTTGCAACCGGTTCTTTCAATACAATTTCTCCCACTTTTACCTTTGGTAAAGATTATAAAGATTTTAGTCTTGCAGCCAGCATCAGTTTAGTGGATTCCAAAGGGTGGCCATTTAAATTGGATAGAGATGAAGAGGGGCGATCTGGCTCCCTTAATTATGAAAATGATTATTTAAATGGGATGATTTCGCTAAAATATAAAAAACTGACATCCAATTTTTGTTTTTTCAATTCGAGCCGTGATAAAATGGGAATAATAGGTACATTTGCTTCTACTGGGAAGCGGGATTTTACTGGTTTTTCAGGTGATATTTCATTGCCGGTTATTTCTGGGAAAAAACTCTCATTAAATGTTTATGGTAATTTTGATTCAATTAAGCGGAAAGAGTTATTCGACTGGTATCCCCCGTTTGAAGGGCTTAAAGAGTTAGGTATCGGTGAAAAAGAAGAGATGAAAAGCAATGGGTCCAAAACAGGAGTTGAAATTCAGGGCTTATATAACCTCGGAGAAAAGGTCCGTTTTACCGGAGGAATCTCTTATGAATATCTTTATACAGCCCCTCAAATATTCTATAAATATGGAACCGATATTATTTCTCCTTTCGGTTCAAGCACTTACCTAGAAAGCCATACATCATACGATATAGCCGGATACCTTCAAGTTGAAGCGGATATTACAAAACAAATCGGTGCTATTGCCGGGATGAGATATACCAGGAATAAAATTTATGGTTCTAAATTCGTTCCACGAATGGGAATTATCCTGAAAACCAATGATAAACTGGCTTTGAAAATTTTGTATGGTGAGGCTTTTCGTAACCCATACTTTTTTGAAAAATACGTAGATACCAAAAATGTGTTATATGGAGATGAAAATCTTTTACCGGAACATATCAAAACCCTAGATATTGGAATAGACTTTCTTTTCTCGCCTAAAAACAGTTTGCGTGTGAATGTATTCTTTACTTCAACAAAAGATGAGATCACTCGTGATATAATTTTGGAACTTGGTTCGAACGGGCAAAATATAAATATTGCACGGTATGTTAATGGTAAAGGTAATAATTATCAGGGTATTGAAGGCGAAATAAAAGGCTCTTTTGTAAAAAACCTTGAATACCAGGCGAATGTGTCATGGGTTACCGGAATCAAACATGATCTCGATAATACTATCGAGTTTATTCCTGAATTTTCTATGAATTATGGATTCAATTGGGAAATTGACCGCAATTTATCATTGAATAATATCCTTCAATATATCGGCCCAAGAGAAGGAATACTTACAGATAACACTAAATTTAAAACAGCCGGTTATACTCTTATCAATTCTATACTCAGTTATAGACCTTCCGACTCAGTAATATTGCAACTGGAGGGGAAAAATTTACTTAACACTCATTATTTCCATCCTGAATATATAAGAAGCGTCATTCCCCAAATTCCCGGAGGTCCTGGAAGAACAATTTATTTTAAAATTATATATTATTTTTGATAAATTTTTCAGTTAGTTATCGATATTGTTTTTATTTCTATTTTCCTGTTAAAATAGTAGTGTTAAAAAAACAATACGGAGATTTTAATGAAGAAAGATTTATTCAAAAATATTATCACCCCATCTGCTTTACCGGTTGCCTTCTGGAAATATTATATAATCTCGATTGTAGCCCATATTATCTTTATTTCCATCTTCCTAAGTATTCCAATGGCCCGGCCCAAGGCCATATTAATGCAGGATAAACAAATCTTGCAAAAAAAAATGGGAGAGGCTTCTTCAAAAAAAAACATCCGGGATTCAATGTTTTCTTCCAATCTACCTGCGGATCGTTTAGCTCATGGAAATTCCCGGAAGCCGCCTGTACAGTTAGGGGATACTCCTACCGAAGAACCTGCTGAATATATTCTTAATTCAGGAGCCAATGCTGCGAAATCTTCATCGGCGTCTTCATTAAATAATTCTAATAGCCCATACCAATACGACTTACCCAATTTACCCCAAGATCCCGGAATGCAACAGCTTCTGCAATTATATAATAAGCCCTTTATTCCTACAAAAGAAACATCCGCTTCCAATTTCCCTTTTGTTCCCCAAGGCAGAAGTACATCTTCATTTGCAAAAATAAAACAGTATATCCAGGAGAAAAAAGAGCTTCCACCTTCTGAACTGGTTAAAATTGAAGAACTTATTAATTATTTTAAATACGATTACCCTCAGCCGGAGGATGATCACCCTTTCAGTGTAAATGCGGAACTTGCACCATGCAATTGGGAAAAGTCACACTTGTTATTACACATCGGAATCCAGGGTAAAGTTGATCCTTCGGGAATTACCAATAATAATTCCATAATCGCAAGGGAACTCAAAACCATTGTTCAATTTGATTCATCACGGATTAAAGCATATCGTCTTATTGGGTTCGGGACACGAAAATCGAAATTCGTTCAAGCCGGATCAGGATGGAGTAGTGATAAAAATCTTTACATGGGACAATCGGTTACCACTCTTTATGAATTGATCCCGGAAACAAAAAAGGTAAGTGTTAATGAAAAACCCAATGAAAATAAACCCGCAAAAAAACGTGAAATCGCCCGTATCGATATCGGGTATAGAGAAATTGAAAAGGGGAAATTGCGATATGTGGGATTAAAGGTGATGGATATTGAACCCCGTTTTGCTTCGGATAATTTTAACCTTGCCTCTGCTGCTGCTCAATTCGGGATACTTTTGCTGAACCCTCAGTTTAAAAATTACCGCGCCATCTCAAATCTGATTTTACAAGTAGAGGAATCCATTAAAGATGATAAAACCGGAAAGGGCGTGGAGCTCCTTCAATTATTGGAAGCCTATAAAGAGGTTATTAAGAATAAATCATCTCGCCGTTAAATACAATAAAAAAGCAGAAATTCGTTTAAACGTTTTCTACTCAAACATTATCCATGTGAATGTCTCTATTATTTATTCACCGATAATTTTTACCAATACTCGTTTTCTGCGTTTTCCGTCAAATTCACCGTAAATAATTTGTTCCCAGGGTCCAAAATCGAGTTTCCCTTGTGTAACAGCCACAACAACTTCCCGCCCCATTACCGTTCGTTTCAAGTGGGCATCGGCATTATCTTCGTAGGTATTGTGTTTGTATTGATTATACGGTTTTTCCGGTGCCAGACGTTCGAGCCATTTTTCATAATCCTGGTGTAGCCCTTGTTCGTCGTCATTAATGAACACACTCGAAGTAATATGCATTGCATTGCATAGTAAGAGGCCTTCTGTAATTCCACTTTCTTTAAGACACTCTTCGATTAACGGTGTGATGTTGATTAATTCGCGCCTTTTTTGAATTTCGAACCAAAGTTCTTTACGATACGATTTCATAAATTCTCCTTAGTAGATAAAGTTGGTGGGATTTCCTGATCGAAATGATCCAATATAGCAGGCGTAACATCGGATAAATTCCGGATTTGTTTTCTCAACCCGGAACTATTTTGCCCCCAGGTAATTAAAGGGACACTATTTTGAGTATGACCCCGGGTCGAAGCATCTTCGAGGTTCCCATGATCGCTGGTGAGGAGAAGGGTATCCGTATGGGGATTAAGTCTCGAAAGTAACCGGGCCAGTAGTCTATTCAGCTCTTGTACAAGCTGAACCTGTTCGGCAAATGAACCTCGGTGCCCCGTCATATCGGTACGAAAATATTCGAACAGAATAAAATCATGCCGCCTGGAAGCTTCAAATAAAATATCCGCTGCTTTTTCCGGTGAAAACTCCGGTACAGGTAAGCCTTTTTCGATTAACATTTTATTGGTAAATTCCTGGAAAATTGCTTTTTCCGTACGGATATCATTCTCATCAAAGGGCTGTTGTCCCGCAGCAATCATCATGCAGGTCGTTGCCGATATTCTTCTGCGAAAAAGAGGAGGGAACTCTTCTGAAAAATGAAATTCACCTGTCGGTGCGATATGAATATGGGGAGGTTTAAAAAAATGCGAATACACAGGGTAAGCATTGATAAACACAGCATTGAAATTTTTGGCTTTTAAACCTGAGAGCAGATTCTTTTCAATAATGATTTGCCGCATGGATTTGTTCGGGTAACTGTCCTTGTGTTGACCCAGCAACAGTGGGATATTTTCCCCAGTATACAGGGATGTTTGACCTGAAGCGCTTTGTGGGATTCCGGGAACACCAAGCAGCGGATCGATTTTTACAACCGGCGTATTATCGGGAAGAAGTAATGCTCCCTCATAAAATGGAAGATAGGGTGTCTTTGCTACGAAAAAAGGATTCGCATCTGTCTCCTTTCCGATCCCGACACCATCCAGGAAAATAAAAATCATTCGTTTTGTATGCAGGTCTTGTTTCATTATTATCCGCTTAAGATTAATATTATAAAGTGTATCGACCAATAAATCAACGGGATGATTTCATAAAATTTCGAACATTATCTTTGATTGGTTTTGTAGGATGAATTCTGAATTCCTTAGTAAGACTGTATTCTTTCGACGCTTCTCTTTAAAAAACGAAATTGTTGAAGTATTGAAATTCATATTTGTGCATGATATACTGTTTTTCTTCTAAAATTTTTAATTACCATATCTCATATGTTACGCATTAAATTTACATTTAACGGAGGAATCAAAAATGAAACCCAAAAAACACACTCTAAAATTACAGTTAAAGAAAGAGACCGTTTCAGATCTGAATGGAAATGAAATGGGCAATGCAAAAGGCGGTGCATCAGGTTATACCCTTTGTTATACCTATTGTCCGACTTTACCAACTTATTGTCCATGTCATACTCAGAATGCAACGGATTGTGTAAGCTGCGTACCGTGCGTATCGGTTCAAACCGGATGTTATCCAGTTTGTACTGTGCCTGCATGCCCCGCATAGAAAATATTTCCGAAAATGATTTGAAAGCTTTCGTTGAGTATTAAAGAAACGGAAGCAAAATAAAGCTCTATATAAACCTCTTCCTGTGTTATTTGAAAATACGGGAAGAGGTTTTCTATACAATTTATGCTATAAAAAAGAATCAAATGTATTAAGGGGTATAAAATCTTAAAAACTGATTAAAGTTCCATTTCTCTCAATTTCTTAGAAAAAAAAGAGTGAGGAGCAGATAAATCCACTCCCCACAGGTGTATATTGTGTAGGTTATTAGTAGACTAAGTAGTTTCCGCCGGTTCCGATATTACTTACACCGTAAACGATCCACATCAATCCGCTTTCGCCCCAGCTTTTTCCCCAGGAATTTTTCATACGCCATGCAT
>JAKAGC010000632.1 GCA_021817755.1 Acidobacteriota bacterium
GAAGAATCCTGGAAACAAATTATTAAACTTAAAATGAATATTGTTGCTACGGAAACTTCTCCCCAATTGATACAGGTCGTAGCTCCCAATGAAATCGTTGTATTGATCGTTTTTGAATTGAAAGTTGGTGAAGCAAAAGGATTTATGAACTTTTGTATCCCTTCGATTGTCCTTGAACCGATTGCAAAACGTTTTTCTCAGGATTGGTATGCGGATAGAGCCAAAACAAGTGTTGAAGAAGTAAAGAAAATAAAACTTAACCTGCTGCGAACCAATATGAAGGTGGAAGCCGGTATATTCGATAATTATATTACTGTTAAAAATTTATTGGAACTTAAATCCGGGGATTTGGTTAAATTGGAAACACGTACGACCGATGAAATCAATCTCAGGTTAAATGGTGTCAAAAAATTTACCGCTTACCAGGTCAGAAAAGGCCGTAAAAAAGCAGTTCAGGTGATGCGATTGCTCACCAGGGAGTTTAAAAATGAGTAGTAAGGACCAATTGATCGATATATTTGTTGAAAATTGGACATCGGTTTATAATACGATTCTTGGAAGAGATGTCCGAATTTCAGTGGATTCCGTTGAAAAGAAAGAAAAACACGAGATAGAAAAAGCATTTGATGAGTTTCAATCTTTTGTCAGTCTTTCTTATGGAGACGATACATCTCAAAACATAGTGATCGCTTTACGGAACAGGCTGGTTTCGATTATTTCCAATATGATGATCGGATTGGATACCTTTAAAGATGAAATCACTGCTGATGATAAAGATGCCTTTGAAGAAGCCGTAAACCAGATGTTTTCCGCATGCCAGGTGCCGTTGAAAGAAACTCTAGGATTGGAGATGAAGTTTAAGGATATCTCCTTTGTTGAGTCGATGGATGCAGTCACTCTTTTGGGAGATGGAAAGTTTAAAATCTGGAATTGTACAATGGATCTTCAGGATGTAGGAAAAGAGCATTTTATCCTCGCAACTCCTAGGGATTTCGGTGTTTCGGAAGAAGAACGGAGTGAAGAAGCTCCGGTCGAAAAACATACGGAAAAGGTACACACCACTCATGCTCCTGCAGCCAGTATTCCTCAGACGGTTTATAACATGCCTCCGGAGTATTCTTCATATGAAGGAACCAATATCGATTTACTTCTCGATGTGGAGCTTCCGATTACCATACGTATCGGTACGACCGAAATGCGCTTGATCGATATCATGAGACTGGGTCTGGGAAGCATAATCGAATTGGAAAAACTTGTGGATGATCCGGTTGAAGTAATGGTTAATGAAAAACTTGTAGCACGAGGTGAAGTCGTCGTGTGTGATAGCAATTTCGCTGTCCGGATTACTGAAGTGGAAAGCCGGGCGGATCGTATTAAATCTCTGGCGTAATATCTAATGATGAGGTATGGATTGTGACAGATACAAGCAATAAGCAACTATCGAACGTTGAATTTAAGGAACTCCAGGATTTTATCTACCAGAAATCGGGAATGTTTTTTCCATTGTCAAGGAAGAATTATATCGAACAAAAGGTACTGAAACGCATCGCAACCTTGAAATATGAAAATTTCCGGGAATATATGAATATCCTGAAAAATGAATTGATTCGAACGGAAATTATCAATCTATTCAATGAAATTACCGTAAATGAGACCTTCTTTTTCAGGGATATTCCGCAGCTGGAAGTTCTGGAAAAACATGTTTTTCCCGAAGCGGTATCATCCGGAAGGAAGTTTCTCAACATTCTCAGTGCCGGGTGCTCTTCAGGAGAAGAGGCCTATACCATTTCCATCATTTTGAAAGAAAAATTTCCTCAATTATCATATAATATAACAGGAATAGATATTTCAGACCTCGTGATCGCCAAAGCAATCCGAGGTGAATATACGGAATATGCCGTTCGTTTTGTTCCCAAACCCTATTTGAAAAAATACTTTACATCCATCGATGGTGGAGTTTACAAATTTCAAGATCAATTTAAGAATAACATCCGGTTCCAGAAAATGAACCTGATGGAATTTGATACCGCTCCTTTTGGTTCTACTTTCGATTTAATCTTTTGCCGGTATGTATTGATCTATTTCGATAAAGATTCCAAACAGAAGGTAATAAACAGCTTTTATTCCAAAATTGCCAGTAACGGATACCTGATTCTAGGGAATTCCGAATCGTTGTTTTCAATTTCCAGCGATTTTAAAATGCTGCATTTTCCTTCTGCAATAATTTATAACAGGAGATAAAACATGACTTCAGTAATGGAAAAAGCGAGAGATGTAGTTGCGAAGGTAGGGGAGCTGCCTCCTATTCCTTCCGTTATCATGGAATCGATGAAATTGTTGAACGATCCATCATCCACGGTGAAAAAAATCCAGGAACAAATCCTTCTGGATCAATCGCTGACCGCCTTTATCCTAAAAGTGGCCAATTCTGCGTTATATGGCCTTCGAAAGGAGGTTACTACCATCACTTATGCCATTAATCTGATGGGGTACAACACGACCCGGTCTATCCTGACTGCTTACCTCTCAAAAAATCTCTATACTTCCAAGGGAAATAAACTTATCCAGGCTGTTCTATGGAAACATTCCATCTCATCGGCGGTATTCGGAAAGAAAATTGCAGAGCACCTGAAGCGAGTCAATTCTGAGGAAGCTTTTATCGCCTCTCTTTTACATGATATCGGGAAAGGAGTTCTCTTGAAAAATAAAACCGACGAATTCGAACAAGTGGTTCAAATGATTTATAATGATAATATGACCTCTATCGATGCTGAACGAGCGGTTATCGGTTTTACCCATGTAGAACTCGGCTTTCTCTTGATGAATAACTGGAGATTCTCCGAAAGTATAGTGGAAACCGTTATCTATCATCATAATGCACAGGAATACAGCGGAGAAAATCTGCTTGTTCCTATTGTCGGGCTGGCCAATAAACTAAGTCATGCCTGCGATTATTCCTTCGATAAAAACATCGGAGAAATGGTAGAATTAAAAATCCTTAATCTTTCTGATGCTGATCTGGATGATATCAAGAAAAGGGCAGTCCAGGAAATCGAAACCTATTTGGAGATATTTTAAATATGGCTGATAAACAATCCATATTAAAACGTTTATTTTCAGGCACACGTCAATTACCGACATTACCTGCTTTATTCGGGCAATTGAATAAAATGATGGATAATCCCTTTGTATCGAATAAAGCTATTTCCGAACTGATAATGAAAGACCAGGCCATGGTGGCAAAAATTCTAAAACTCTCGAACAGTGCATTATACAGCACACGGCAGGAAATAACCAATCTTTCAAATGCCATTACATTCCTGGGTACCAAAGTGATACGGAATATGATATTACAGATTTCTCTTGTTCGGATTTTCGATTTCA
>JAKAGC010000633.1 GCA_021817755.1 Acidobacteriota bacterium
TGTCCCGCACTTCTTTTAAAAATTCGTCGAAGGTTTTCTCACCTTCCGGGTAATTGCGAAGTGCAAGCGTTCCGATGAACATACCGATAATAGAAGCAAAATCCGTATGATTACGTCCTGCTACCGGTGTACCGATAATAATATCTTCCTGGCCCGATAGTTTTGATAATAGAATATTGAAAACAGCAGTCAACAGGATGAATAGCGTGACGTTTTCACGAACCACATACCGGTTAATCTCAGCAGCAGTATTTTTATCCATTACAAATCCCAACCGGTTTCCTGCATATTCTTGAATAATCGGGCGTGGGAAATCGATAGGGAGATTTAACACAGGAAGTTCACCGCTGAATTGAATTTTCCAAAATTCTTCTTCTCTTCCTTTGGCAATAATCGGGGCTTCCCGGTTCATCCATGCCGCATAATCTTTATATTGAAGCATTAAGGGTCGTAATTCTGCCGATACCCCTTCTATGAAAAAAGTAAACAATTCTCTTTCAAATATGCCCATTGATATTCCGTCCGAAACAATGTGAGGCATATCGTACATGATAATGGAGCTTCTATCGTGCAATTCCATTACACCCGCTCTCAGTAATGGAGCTTGTGATAGATCGAAAGGACGAATAAACTCACCTGCAATCTCTTTTGCTTCTTCTTCGGTTCCTGCATAATGACGCTCTATTGCAAAGGAAATCTGTGAATGAATGTATTGAACCGGCTCACTATCGATGAAATGAAACGAAGTTCTAAAACTTTCATGCCTATTAATCATCAGAAGAAATGCATTTTCAAGCTTCTCAATATCGATGGCCCCAGGGGCTCGCCGGAAAACAGGCATATTGTAACCCGTACTATCGAATTCCATCCGGTTTAAAATGTATTGTCTCTTTTGAGCAGGAGATAAGGTATAGTATTCTTTCTCTTCCACTTTTTCCACTGAGACATACCGGTCATCCGATGAATGTTTGATTACTCCCGCAATTCCTCTGATAGTCGGAAATTGGAATAACTGTATCAATGTCATTCGGGTATCGAATGCTTTATGAACTCGCGAAATGAGCAGTGTCCCTTTTAATGAATGCCCCCCCAATTCAAAGAAATTCGAATCGATACTGATGGTTTGAGTAGAAATCTTTAGTATTTCTGAGAATATCTCCCTCAATTTCATTTCGATCGAATCGCGAGGAGGAATGACTTCTTCTTTATCGAATATCATTTGAGGATCAGGCAGCGCTTTTCGATCCACTTTTCCACTCGGTGTTAATGGGAGTTTATCCAACAATGAAAAACCCGCAGGTATCATATAGGATGGCAAAGAGTCCGATAAAAATTCCCGTAAGTGTTCTTCAGAAATAGATTGGGAAGCTACCATATAGGCAAAGATATACTTATCTCCCGACTCTGACTCTTTTACAACAGCAACCGTGTTTTGTATACCCGGATAATCCAGAATCCTGCTTTCGATTTCTCCCAATTCGATACGCAATCCCCTGATTTTCACCTGGTTATCGATACGGCCCAGGAATTCGATGTTATAATCCTCTATATCACTCCGTTCCCGTTTCCATCGAGTCAGATCGCCTGTGCAATAGATTGTTTTTTCCGGTAGGTGGGGAGTTTCGATGAATTTCGTTGCATTCAATTGCGGGTTATTGCGATACCCATTTGAAAGTCCCGCTCCGCCAATGCATAACTCACCCGCAACACCCAATGGAACCAATCGACGATAGCGGTCCAATATGTATAATCTCGTATTATATATTCCTTTCCCAATAGGGATAATATAGCCTTTTACCAGATCTGATTTTTTTACACGGTAAGAATTGGAGATATCTGTGCATTCCGTCGGCCCGTAAGTATTTACCAATTCACAACTACAATCACTCGAATTAAGCCAGGGAATGAGTTTCTCGATAATAATCGGCTCCCCTCCTAGGAAAACATATCGCAATGATTTCAGTGCTTTATATTCATTGTAAATATTCTCTTCGACTAATGGATAAAATACCGAAGGAGCCGCATTTAAATAAGATACACCCTCTCTCATGATAAGCCTGGACAATTCGTCATAATCCGGCAGACCGGCACTAGGCAGACATAAAACCCCCCCTGATAGCAGTGGGGCGAATAGATTCTTCTGGGCAAGATCAAAACTAACAGGAGCAATCAATACTGTAATATTCCGGGTATCGATTTCAAATTCAGTCGTATACCAATGTATTAAATTAACAAACCCGTAATTTTTAACCATAACCCCTTTCGGAGTCCCCGTAGAACCCGATGTATAGATGACATAGATCAGGTCCTGAGGATGACGAACCACAGGAGAATGTGCTTTCTGAGAAGTCTTAAAGTATCCTTCATTTAAAGTCAGCACAGTACGGGAATCAGTATTAAAATGTCCAGCCGTTCGTGACGATACAAGCAGAACCTGGGACTGGCTGTCATCCAACATAAACTGTACCCGCTCCGATGGATAATCAGGATCGATCGGTAAATAAGCTCCACCTGCTTTCAATATACCGTATATTCCGATTATCATTTCGATCGATCGTTCCACCATTATTCCCACCATCATGTTGGAACCGATACCCATATCCACTAACATTGCCGAAATAATTCCCGCGCGATTATTTAGCTCCCCATAAGAAAGATGAACCATCTCATCTTTATATTCTGTACCCTGAAAAGATGTTTTTCCAATAAGTGCAATCTTATCCGGTGTGCGGGCGACTTGCTCTTCAAACCATTCCACGATCATTTTCCCTTCCGGGAAAGGTACTTCTGTGCTGTTTAATCCATAAAGAAGAAGTGCTTTCTCTTTCTCACCCAGGATTTCGATATCCTTTAAACATAACAATGGATTCGCAACCGTTTCTTTCAGAATTCGTAATAAATAAGAAGCAAACCCCAATACTGTCTCTTCTTTAAAAAGCCGTGTACGGTATTCGAACAAAAATTCCAGACCATCCGTAGTTTCTATGCAAAATAATGTTAGATCGAATTTGGATTGATTTCCCTTCACAAGATAGGACTGAAGATCCCCTATCGCCATATTTTCTTCACTTCGTTCCATATTCTGGAGAACCAGCATTATATCAAAAACAGGATTCCTTCCCGTATCCCGGTTTACTCCCAGGAATTCCACCAGTTCTTCGAATGGGTAATCCTGGTTTTCAAAAGCTTTTAATGTTCTTTCTCTTACCTCTCGTAAGTAGGTTTCAAAGGTTTTCTCTCCCTTCGGATAATTGCGAAGTGCAAGCGTTCCGATAAACATGCCGATTACCGATGATAAGTCCGTATGACTCCGTCCCGCCACCGGTGTACCAATGATAATATCTTCCTGGTCTCCCAGTTTCGATAAAAGAGATCGGAA
>JAKAGC010000634.1 GCA_021817755.1 Acidobacteriota bacterium
CATATCGATATCCATGTAATCATAAGCAAAAACCGAGCATCCAACGGGGCAAACGCCGACGATATTTTCCTGGATTCCCATTTCTTCGACAACTTCCATCATTAATTTGTGTACTGTCGAATGAAAGCAACCCGGGCAGTAATGCATACGACGTTCAACCAATGTTTTGGGCTTTTTATATACGAGTTCATATCCTTCTTTCATTGTCGTTCTCCTCTATTTGATATAGCCTTTGGCTACGCCCAGGATTTCTTCAGGAGTCGGGATAATTCCGCCCTGTCTTCCATAAAAATGAACCGGCTTTTTTCCACTGACTGCAAGCCGGATATCTTCTACCATCTGGCCTACGTTCATTTCAACGGAGAGGAAAAATTTTACTCGGTCCATACCTGCTATCTCATTAAATTTTTCAAATGGGAAAGGCCATAAAGTAATGGGGCGCATTAATCCCATTTTAATGCCTTCTTCACGAGCCAGGTCAACGACTTTTTTACATACTCTGGACATAACGCCAAATGCTGTAACGATGATTTCGGCATCATCGGCTTTGTACATCTCATACCTGAGTTCGTTTTCTTCGATAGTCCGGTATTTTTTCTGGAGCCTGTGGTTTTTGGCTTCCATATCTTCGGATTGAATGTAAAGTGAGGTAATAATATTCCGTTCCCGGTTAGCAGTTTTCCCTGTTGTAGCCCATGGTTTATTGGGTTTATATGGGATCGGTTCCGGCAGAACTACTTTTTCCATCATTTGACCGATTGCGCCATCGGATAAAATCAATGACGGTATACGGTATTTATCGGCCAGTTCAAAAGCCAGAACGCAGTGATCGACCATTTCTTGAACAGAATTGGGGCCCAGTACGATCATACGGTAATCCCCATGACCACCGCCTTTTACAGCTTGAAAATAATCTCCCTGGCTGGGTTGAATAGTTCCCAAACCGGGGCCGCCCCTGACGATATTTGCAAATACGCAGGGTAATTCGGCACATGCGATATAAGAGACACCTTCCTGCATTAGAGAATAACCGGGGGAAGAGGTCGTAGTCATTACCCGTGCCCCGGCAGCAGCGGCGCCATACAACATATTTACTGATGCCACTTCACTTTCTGCCTGGATTAATACATATTTGTGCTTCGGTTCTTCCATTGCTAGGTATTCCACAACTTCGGACTGCGGTGTAATGGGATACCCGAAATACCCTTGCAATCCCGCACGAATGGCGGCTTCTGCAAGTGCTTCATTTCCTTTCATGAATTTTATTTCACCCAATTTGACCTCCATTTGTTCATATAAGGATTAATAATTTTGATTTAAAATGTTAACCAACTTTCTTATAAACTGTTATGGCTGCATCTGGACAAATGACCGCGCAATTCTGGCAGGCAATACATTTGTCCTCCTGGTCAAGAAAAGCATAATGCAAACCAAAACTATTGGTATCCGCTTTATTCATTGCCAGGCACTTCGTGGGGCAAAATGTGACACACAATTCGCACCCCTTGCATCCTTCGACAGAAATTTCTACGTATCCTTTTGCCGGCATAACTTCCTCCTATGATTGACATTTCCTTAATTATTTCTTATTATAGTGATCTAACAAATATCTTGATGGAACCTACCGTATTTAAGTTCATTGTAATTTA
Source organism: Acidobacteriota bacterium (assembly GCA_021817755.1). GTDB lineage: Bacteria > Acidobacteriota > Aminicenantia > UBA2199 > UBA2199 > JAKAGC01. The sequence goes on from JAKAGC010000634.1 coordinate 1,650, forward strand.
AACTTTTTTTATATAGTATTATACCAGATTCACTCCCCGATTTCAAAATTAAAATAAAATTTTTAAAAGAGCTCGCCTTTTTGCCTTGAACAGATCACGGATTCTGTGGTATACTTTGATTGAGGAGTATGAAGAAATTCCAATGAAACAATTTATCTTGAAACACTTTAAATATGTCCTCCTTTCACTAGGACTCATTATTACGGTTCTACTGGGTGTCCTGGTGGGAATTATCCTGGTTTATCAAAAAGGTTTTCCTCAAATCGAACGATTGGAAGAAATCCAACCGAAAATTAGTACCATTATTCATGATGACCAGGGAATCCCGATTAAGGAATACGCGGAAGAAAACCGAACGGAAATCCGGCGTGAAGAAATCCCTCCCGTTTTGGAAAAAGCGATTATCGCTTCTGAAGACAATCAATTCTATTCTCATTGGGGGATCAATTTTAAAGGTACTTTTCGTGCCATTATGGGTATTTTGACGGGAAGAAATCGTGGAGGTGGAAGTTCTATTACTCAACAACTGGCATTAAACCTCTATCTACAGAGACAACGCACATTTTCCCGTAAATTCCAGGAAATATTAATGGCGATCCAGATCGAAAAGAAATATTCTAAAGATCAAATTCTTACTTTTTATTGCAATAAAATTTTCCTTGGTGCTAATGTTTATGGCGTGGCTCAAGCAGCCCGGTATTATTTTGGGAAACCGTTAAAAGATATTAACCTGGCTGAAGCTGCACTTATCCCTACTATTATGCCCAGCCCCAATGGAAAATACAATGTATTTACTAACCCGGAAAACTGTCTTACTAAACGGAACTATGTTCTAAAACGAATGCTGGAACTAAATTTTATCGATGAAAAACAATACAAAGAAGCGATTCATTTTCCTTTGCCCCGGAAACCATATAATCTTGATAAACAAGAATTGGGGAATTATTTCGCGGAAGAAGTACGAAAATCGCTGGAAACAAAATTTGGTGACAGCCAGCTTTATACTGGGGGATTAAGAGTTTATACCACATTGAACAGCAATATGCAAAAATGGGCTCAAAACGCTTTAAAAGAGGGTTTGAGAGCTTTGGATAAGCGTATCGGCTGGCGCTCAAAAACTCCACTCACAAATATAAATTCAACAGGAATAAAACCGGAAAAATACTCACTCGATTCCTGGAAAGGATTGGAACTGGAAAAGAATGGTGTCGTTGAAGGTATTATTCTTAAAGTGGATAATACATCTGCTACGGTTCGCATTGCAAATTGCCTCGGAAAACTGGATGCTGAGAATGCAAAATGGACCCGTAAAAACCTATCTAAAATTCTTAAACCGGGGGACATCGCTAATTTTAGAATTCTCGATATCCCTGCTCCTCTTCAGGCAAAATTGACAGAAAATAATTTCCTGGTCACATCACCCGGAGCAGATTTCAGTGAAAAGATTTATACGCTTAACCTGGGGTTAGAACAGGAACCGGAAGTCGAAGGGGCTATCCTGGTAGTGGATAATAAAACAGGAGAAATCAAAGCTATGGTGGGCGGTTACTCTTTTGATAAGAGTAAATGGAATAACGCAACTCAAGCGCTCCGTCAGACAGGGTCTACAATCAAACCGATCGTTTATACCGCTGCATTAGAAAACGGTTTTACTCCTGCTGATATCATTCTGGATGAACCTTTCTCTTATATCGATCCATGGACAGGTACGCCATGGACTCCACAAAAC
>JAKAGC010000635.1 GCA_021817755.1 Acidobacteriota bacterium
AAATAACGATGTAAAACTTACTGCTATTAAAAAAAGTACAATTGTGACTGGTTTCATCGATCACGCTCCATAATCTCTTCTGTCCATTTATAAATTATTTTCTGCTCAACATCAAAATTATTATAATTACTTTTATGATATGTATTGAATGTATCCCACAAATCGTTCCTTAAGCGAGGATCGATTATTACACCGAATAATATTGGGAATAACTGTGCATATGCATCTGGGTAAAAGATTTCCCATTGAGATACTTTATGAATATCTCCATCGATAAACCAGTAAAAATTCGCATTGGCCCGGTCACGAAAATGTGTCATAATTGCATCTCGTATGATATCTTTCTGTGTTTGATAATAAGACTGGGTCTCCCACCCCATATCGGCTGCGAGATCGGCGAAAGCAGAAATTCCACTTAAGGCTTCACAATTATCCATGAGGAATTTTGGGGTGGTATTGGGGATAGCGACAGTTAATCCGTCATTACTACGTAGAAAGGGGATCAAATAGGCAATGTCTTCGAGTTTCTGCCTGTTATTTTGTATAAAGGTCCTGCTCCATGTCAAACTGTAATATTTTTCGATTAACATGATAAAAGTCCCCGCATAACTATCAACGGAGTCGTAGGTTTCTAATGATACCTCATTGCCTTTGTTATCGACGGTGTAATCATAAATGCTCCCTGTAAGACCATACTTATCAGGATAATTCAAATGGGAAAGATACCAGTCGATATACTTCTTTACAGTTTCCTAATGGGAGTGTTGCTTTAATAAATCGATGGCCATCAGATTTACAAAATAAGGTACGATAACGGTTTTCGATTCAGAGACTGTGCGGTATAATTTGACTATATCAAGGGCGGGATGAATAGGATTGACATCATCTTCTATATTGGTTGAATTTGGGATTCCTGCGCAATTTATCATAAAAATAAAACTACCGGTTATTAGTATCAACTTGAAAAATCTTATCATTTACCCTCTCTGTTATTTTTAAATAATAGTACAAATTGTCCATCTCGAGCTCCGTTCCGGTTGGATGGGGTTCTTTATATTTGTCCCTAGGAATTGCCACAACCATTCCTTGTAAACCTTGGGGATTATTTAAATGAACCTCCATGCCTTGGGGTTTTATAATAAACCGGTGTTGATTTTTTAAAAAACGTTGTAAAAAAAATGAAAAATAGGTCATGGATTTGACATTTGCTTTTCCTTGAGCGGCATGTTCTTCCACTTCTTTAATTACCTGTTTCAACGTTTCATGATAATAGGGGGGAACATCATAGGAATGGGAATAAATTAACCGGATTACTCGTTTCTCTTCTACGAACCGGAGTAGTTTTGATAACCAAGCATGGATTTCTTCTCCGTTATCGCCATCTTTAAACATTTCATAAAAAGATGCACATTCTTGCTTTGGTGTTAATGGAAAAGCGATTACATTTTGAGAAACCATTTTCTTTTCGTAAAATGTCCGGTTTGGAGCTGATCCGGAATCACCGGTATAATAGTAGGCAATTATTCCGAGTTTTTCGAGAATCCTGGTCATAGCAGGTTGTGGATGAACCCCATTAGGGGCGGAGTATTCAGAGACAGGATACCCGGAGATGGATTCGAGGCATCGATTATTTTTTACGATATACTGCTCCATCTCTTTTTCACCGAAATATCCATTCAAGATGTTTTTATAGAACCAATTATGAGCCCATCCGCCATGAGAACCTAATATTCCATATGGTAATACTTTTTGGAGGTATTCTTTCCCTTTTCCACAGGCATCGAATCCGAGTCCATCACCGGGTTTATCGGTGAAATCTCCGGCTGTATTGTGTATGGAGTATTGGATATAAGGTGAAAAAAATCCATTCTGAAGCATGTAGGACAACCCGCCCCAATCCTGATTCCAGTCGATATGCCAGTTAATTACCAAACCTCCCTCTCCTCCGGGAGTATTTACGAGTTGTGGAATTTTTGCAACTTCAAAAAGGAAGGTTCTTAAAACAGACCGAATAAAGAAATCATCGGAATAGGCTTTAATGTGCCCAAGAGGAAGGTTTGCATAAAGCATATGGCCTTGGAACACTTTTTTGACAACGAGTAAAGGGTACTCTTCATTGGCATCGGTTACACCAAATGCATAGATATCCTTCTTATCGAAACTCTTTTCCTCCATTACTCGGGCAAAAGGAAAAGTAAGCTGTCCATAAGAATAGCCATTGATATAGAGTTTATCATCGGTTTTCCCGGGGGTTACCTGGAAAAAATCTTCTGACTGGTGATCTTTAAAACGAACATATCCGGATGTATAGGCCTGATTGGGATCGAGTAAACGACTGTACAGGATATAATCCAATCCGAGCAATTGGTTAAAAATGGCTTTATCGCGGTAATTATTCCTCATATCTTTGGTACCTGCATCAAAAACGATTGCGACATGTCCTCCGTGTACGAGATATTCCCTTATCCAGGGCCCGAGATCGGGTGGAAGAGATTGAGCAATTCCATCTGCAAAAATTATGGCTGGATAATGCTTTACCAAGGACTGGGGATCATATGAAAGAGGAAATGTGGATTCCTTGAATTCAAAAGAAACGCCTTCTTCTTCTAGAACACTTTTATATGCTTCTTTTATATAATCATTTTTATCGGACTGAATTTTATTGTAAATTAATAAAACCTTTAAATCATTTTTATCAGAGGGTGCACCGGGAATTAATGTTATAAGGAAATATATTGCGCCAAGGAATAGAAGCAGTATAAGAATAAATTTAAACTTCTTCATTTTTTATCGTTCTCCCATAACGTCAGAAGTCCAACGAAATACAATATTTTGAACATGGGGTAAGCGGTCGATGGATTCTTTGGGGTATACTTGCTGTAATTTTACCCATAGTTTAGTGGCATCGATGGCATTGGGAACAATTCGGTACAGTAAGGGAAATAATTGAGCATAAGTTGCATCTGAAAAGGGTTTCCAATCAGGGGAATACTTCCCGCGGTTGTCGATGATATAATAAAAATCGTTTAAATTCTTGCGGTAAAACTTTTTCTGAATAGCATTTTTTAATTCCATTTGGACATTTTCGTAAAGGGAACGGTTCTCCCAACCGAATATATCGATTAACTGGATGAAAGCACCTATTGCGGCATAATCCTCACAATTAGCGGTGAGATATTTCCGTCCGGTTTCGGGAATGGAACGGATCAATCCATCGGTTGAATCCTGGCAATAGGGTATCAAATAAGCAATATCCTGTATCTTTTTTGCATTCTGCCGAATAGTTTTTTCAAACCCGGAGACCTTATAAAAACGATGAATCAATAATATAAATGATGCGGCGCTTTCATCCACAGAGGTATATACATCTTATC
>JAKAGC010000636.1 GCA_021817755.1 Acidobacteriota bacterium
AGTAATTGCTTCTTGCAATCTTTTAATTCTGATCTGAGTTTTTCAAGATCTGTATCTTTTAATATGTGGGAATCATCGAACATTAATATTCAATCTTTAACAGTCTATAAATTATATGTTTCAAGAGCTTCCAAAGCTACCCTCAAATGAGGAATTACAATCGATCCGCCGATTACCAATGCGATATTCAATGCTTCGGTAATTTCGGATTTTGTGCAGCCAATCTTAACTGCTGAGTCTATGTGATATATAATACAGTCATTACACCTTAGTACAGCCGAACCTACAAGTCCCATCAACTCTTTATATCTGGCTGGGAGGGCAGATTCTTCATACGCTTTGGAATCGAGATCCATGAATCTGTTGATATTTAAATCATTCAGATTATGTATTCTTAAATTCCCGGCTTCACGTCTTTTGTGAAAATCTTCTACTATATTCATTCAATTGAAAAATGAAAAATGGTTTTCAACTCAGCAATTCGATCAATCCATCCATTTTAAAAACCAAACCATCCAGGCCTCATTTTATGCCCTGAATGAAACCCCTTCCACTCCCTTCATTTTCGCCGCAGTACGTATCTTATCCTTGACCCTTTTTCATTCTCGTTTTTTTCGTGAGATGTTTAAAAAAATAGTAGTTCGAAGATTAATCACCCGCAAAAAAAAATCACAGGAAAAGGTCATCCGAAAATTTGAATTTTCCCAGGAAAAGATAACCGTAACAGAGACTCTTACCCCATCTTCTAAAGTAAAAAATATTACTCATTTTGGAAAGGTCAAAACCATTCATATGGCTTCAAGTGGTTACTATCTTAAGCAGCTCCAATTTTTAACAGATCAACCCAAATTAATCGAATTTAAATCATGTTAAGAATGTACTCCCGTTTCAAACCTCAATACAATTATAAGGAAATTATTTCCGCTCTCTTTCCTTCCTCTCGTGTCGTAAAAAAATATGAAGATCAATTTGCGCAGAAATTCCAACGTCCTTATGCAGTTATGTTCAATTATGGTCGTAGTGCATTGTACTCCCTTTTTAAAGTCTGGAATCTCCAAAACGCAGAAATTATTTGCCCCGCTTATACCTGTGTTGTCGTTCCTCATGCAATAGTTCTTTCTCAGAATATTCCCGTTTTTGTCGATAGTCAGGATGACCATTTTAATATGAGTCTTGAAGGAATTCGCAATGCCATTACCCCAAAAACAAGGGCGATCATTGTTACTCATATTTTCGGTTACCCAGTTGATGTCGAATCCGTAGAACGCATTGTATCTCAGGCAGAACAAAAATTCAAACACAAGATTTATATTATTCAGGATTGCGCCCATTCTTTCGGCACCCAGTGGAATAATAAAAGCGTCACTCAATTCGGTGATGCCTCCATTTTCGGTTTAAATATCAGTAAAACCATCAATTCCATATTCGGTGGAATGGCAATTACCTCTGATCAAGAAACCTATAACCGTCTCCTTCAATACAGGCAGGAGAATTTTTATAAACCCCCAATTGGAAAAGGTTTTCGGTATTTTCTCTATTTGATCGGTAGTCATATTGCGTTTAATTCTTTTATTTATTCTATCGTTTATAAAATGGAAAAAAACGGATGGTTGAATCGATTTACAAAGTATTATGATGAAGGAAAAATAGATTTTCCGTCCGATTGGGATCAACTCCCATGTCCCATTCAAGCCCGTATAGGAATCGTTCAATTAAGCAAATATGATCATATCATACGGCAGCGTGTCCAATTTGCACGCCGGTTACCCAGTCTTGTTTCCCATCTAAAAGGAGTTAAACTCCCTCCTTTTTATGAAGGTGCGACCTACAGTCATTTTGTCGGTATCGTTGAAAATCCCCATGTGTGGTGCACTCAATTTGAAAAAATAGGTATCCAGTTGGGGAGAATTATCGACTATTCTGTACCCGAAATGAAAGCATATAAAAATTACCGTCGCGGTAATTATCCCAATGCCCTCCATTATTCCAAAAGCCTCATTAATTTTCCTCTTTTTACCAAACTTTCAAATAAAAAGTTAACCCATTTAAAAAAAACATTACCCTCGGAGACTCTTGATGAAACAAACTCAAATCCCGAAGTATAATGAACGGAATTTTGAAACCCAATTAAGCAGAGATGAAACCGATATAATTCATTTCTATGATAAATATGCACACCATTGGGATCAACGATTTGATGATACCAAAGCCACACATTTATTTATGCAAAAGAGATTGCATTCATTTATGACCATTTTAAAAGATATCCCAAAAGGTGGAATTGGTATTGAACTCGGTGTAGGGACCGGTATATATTTAAAACAGATTGCCCCCTTATTTCAAAAAATTTACGCTGTAGACGGCAGTTCTCAAATGCTCGAAGTACTATCTCAACGCATTAAATTCGAGAAACTAGAAAACGTATTTCCCTTACAATCGAATGTCTTGCAAATATCCACATTGGAAGATCATTCCGCCGATGTTATTTATTTTTTCGGACTCCTCGAACATATTATCCATATCGATTTGTTTTTATCTGAAATTTCCCGTTTATTGAAAAAAAACGGCAAAGTTATTGTCATTACTCCCAACGGTTCTTCTCCCTGGTACAGTATTCGAAAATTATTCCGAAGTACCGGGAAACATTGCTCCACAGATCATTATTATTCTTTAAAGGAATTAAAAAAAATATTTTCCCAACATTGTTTCTCTATCCAAAAAGTATATTTTTGGGGAGCCATTCCTGCCGGAATTAAAAATAAACCCTTTATACTGCTGCTCCGTGTCATTGAGTATGTATTTGAACGTATCCCTTTATTATCCCGTTTTCTCGGAGGCATTACCGCCAGTTTTTCCAAATCATAATGAAAACCATGTCAAAATCCCCAAAGGATATGTTTGTTTGCTCTATTAATGAAAAGTATATCCCCAGTATTTTAAATAATATTGCATTTTCTCTCATAATATTAGGCAGAGCCTCTTTATCTCTTCCCAGGTTTGACGATAATCAATTGAAAAGGGAAGTAAAAAATTATCCTTATAAAGACTACCGGTTTTTCAAACTTTTATTTTTTCTTAAACCCTTCCGGTTTTATAACAACTTTTTTCTTGCATGTTATGATCCCTTTAACATTCCATTGTCTTTTTACTCTCTGCAATGGTATTCCTTCATCTTCTCAAAGATTACAACGTTTATTTCTCCCCATGGAAAATCCAGGTCATTCAATCGAAAGGAATTGTTTACGTTAATCTTCCAGCAGACTCTTGAAAAAATTTCTAAGGTATACCTTCTTAATTTGTTAATTACCTTTATTTTACTCATTATCAAATTACCCTATACCCTAATACAGGTATTTCGTGCCTTTGCCC
>JAKAGC010000026.1 GCA_021817755.1 Acidobacteriota bacterium
AATACGTATTTATTAGAATAATAGTAGATCGCGTCAGAAAGAGATTCGTGTTGAGAGTAAAGTTAATAAGCCGTTTATGGAGTAAACAATGGAAAAAAAGACAGTATTCTTTTTATTAATTATAGGGGTTATGGCAGGTGGCTTGTTTTCTCAGAGCCTGACTCAGATAGTATATATAATCAACAAAGCAGTCCCTGAAGTAAAGAATATTGCAATTCTTTACAATCATTCAAACAAAGAGACAATTGAAAAAGACGCAAGAACAGCATCTTTCGCAACCCAAAAGAAAATAAGCGCCTATGGCATCAAAACAAAAAGCGATATACCTGCAGCTCTTGATGGTATTAGCTTATTAAAAAATGTGGCAGTCATCGTTATTGCTGATGAAGTACACCTAAATGCCGAGTCTGTCAAGTACACGACCCAAAAACTGGGATTAAAAAACATTCCAGTTGTCAGCACAAGACCTGGAGATACGGCTCAAAATGCATTTCTCTGCGTCGTACGAAAAGATGACAACATTGAAATTCATGTGAACAAAACCGTGGCAGCCGCTTTAAAGATTACCCTTACTGAAGATTTCCTTGCCGAATGTACCCTGGATCGTCCCTGATTTTTGTGCGAGAATAGCAAATTAACTCGAATTCGATACTATAACTCTATCTATAGATTGGAGGCTAAACTCTAATGTCGGACTTTAAAGGGAAAACTATCTTAATTACAGGTGCTGCCAGTGGAATTGGGCGCTTAATGGCCATTATGATAGCTCGTGAAGGGGGTCAATTGATCCTCTGGGATATCAATGAAACTAACCTTAATATGGTAAAAGCGGAAATTGATTCAGTAGGGGCTAGGTCATTCTGTTATACCTGCGATGTATCTAAAAAAGAAGCAGTTTTTGCCACAGCAGAAAAGGTTTTGAAAGAGGTAGGCACTATTGATATATTAATCAATAATGCAGGGGTTGTCGTAGGGAAAAACTTTTCAGAGTATACATCAGATGAAATCGAATTCACCGTGAATGTGAATCTGATGTCAAGATTCTGGATTCTGCAAGCCTTCCTTCCCCACATGAAGCAAGCAAATTGTGGACATATCGTAACCATTGCTTCTGCCGGAGGTATCATCGGTACAGCTAAACTCTCTGTTTACGCAGCAACGAAATTCGCAGATTTTGGCTTTGATGAGTCTCTCCGTGCGGAATTCAAGAAATCCAATATCAATATTAAAACCACTGTCATTTGCCCATATTTCATCGATACAGGAATGTTCAAAGGTGTGAAAACACGTTTTTCTTTCCTTCTTCCAATTCTAAAACCTGAAAAAGTGGCAAAAAAAACAATTAAGGCAATAAAAAAGAACAAACCTCGCCTATTCATGCCAAAGATGGTTTACCTTGTTCCTCTCCTTCGTATCTTTCCAGTTAGGATTTTCGACATGATTGCCAACATGATGGGTGTAAACAGTGCAATGGATTATTTTACCGGCCGCAAGGAGGAATCATGACAGGAACAATTCCATCTATCGATCCTGCAACCGGCAAAATGATAAGGGAATTTGAATTAACTTCCCGAGACAATCTAAAAGAAATAATAAAACAGGCACGCAGTGCACAGGAAGGGTGGGCAATATTAAATGTAAAAGAACGCGTTAAAGCGCTTCGTCCTGTACTTCGTTTCCTTATCGATAATACAGATGAGCTAACGGAAACGATTTCCAGAGATAATGGGAAAACTCGTGTAGATGCATTGGCAACCGAAATCCTTCCTGCGGCGATGTCATTTGATTATTACTTAAAACATGCGCCAAAATTCCTGAAGCCGACATCAACAGGAACAGGTAATCTTCTATTGGCTAATAAACGAAGTAAAATAGTCCGGGTTCCATTTGGAGTTATCGGTATAATTTCTCCCTGGAATTATCCTTTTGGCATTCCCTTTTCGGAAGTAATTATGGCACTCCTGGCAGGAAACGCCGTAATACTAAAAACTGCTTCCGAAACACTTGCAGTGGGAGATAGTCTAAATAAATGTATGAAAATGGCTCACATTCCTAATGGACTCTTCAATTATGTAAATATGCCAGGAAAAGAAGCAGGTACCGCATTTCTTGAAGAGGGTATTAATAAAATCTTTTTTACAGGTTCAGTACCTGTCGGAAAATGGTTGATGGCAAAAGCAGCGGAAACATTAACACCGCTTGTATTAGAACTTGGCGGAAATGATCCAATGTTAGTATGCCCTGATGCAGATCTTTTTCGTGCAGCATCTGGAGCAGTATGGGGAGGATTATCAAATTCAGGTCAGTCATGCGCTGGTGTGGAGCGCGTTTATGTTCACAGCTCCGTTTATGATGAATTTATGAAAATCCTAACTGAAAAAGTAAGAAACTTACGCGGAGGATATGGCTTAAACTGGGATTCCGATATGGGAGTTATAACAACGGAAAACCAATATAATACGATTCAGAGACATATCAAAGATTCTGTAGAGCGAGGAGCTACAATTGCCGCACAATCTTCAATGCCGGTAGATAAAACATTACAACGTTTTATTCCGGCAACAGTTTTATCCAATGTCACCCACGATATGTTGGTTATGAAAGAAGAAACCTTCGGACCGGTTCTAGGAGTGATGAAAGTTGATAATATGGAAGAAGGGATCCGCCTTGCTAACGATTCAATTCTTGGATTAACCGCTTCGGTATGGTCGAAAAATCACCATAAAGCCATAGAAATTGGGAAACAATTAAAAGCTGGCGCAATTACGATTAATGATCATTTGATGACTCATGGATTGGCAGAGACACCTTGGGGAGGCTTCAAGGAATCGGGTATCGGGAGAACTCATGGACGCCTTGGTTTTGATGAAATGACTCAGCCTCAGGTTATTATTAATGATATTATGCCATTTGTAAAACGTAATATGTGGTGGCATCCATATAGTGAAAATCTCTACAATGGCCTAAAGGGAATTATCAAATTTCTTTATGGGAAAGGGGTTATAATAAGGCTAAGAGGATTAAAGCAACTCATGGGAATATTACCGAGAATGTTCACTAAAAAGCCGTAAATCTTTGAATTAATAGGGCAATTCATGTTTAATAAAAAAGAATTTGAATCGGATTTAAAACGGTATATGGCTTATTTGCAAATGGAAAGGGGGTTATCGACTAATACACTTCTTTCTTACTCCCAGGAGTTAAAGAAATATCATACTTTCCTGGAAACGGAAAATTATAATCATCTTACAGTTGAAGAACCTCATATATTAGACTTTATTAAATTGGAATCAGTCAAAGGTAGTTCATTTTCTACACAGTCGCACTTAATTTCAACCTTGAAAAGCTTCTATAAATATCTTGCAGTAGAAGATAGAATGGATTATAATCCGCTTTCCACAATTGAAACACCCCAGAAATGGAAACCGCTTCCCAAATATCTATCCATAGATCAAGTAACGCAATTGTTAGAGGCTCCGGATATTTCAACAGTGGAAGGAATCCGGGACAAAGCTATCCTCGAATTGATATACGCATCGGGATTACGTGTTTCTGAACTGAGTTATTTAGGAATGGACAATCTTTATCTAGAAGAGAGATTTATTCGAGTAAAAGGAAAGGGAAGTAAAGAACGGGTGATACCTTTCGGAGAAGCGGCGTGGAAACATCTTTTAAATTACCTTGAAAAAAGCAGACCAATAATACTTGACAGTACTTCAAGCGATTATGTGTTTGTCAATAAAACCGGTAAAAATATTGATCGCATTCAATTATGGAAGATTATTAAGGGATACGGAAGTGGAATGGGTATCGGAAATATATTAACACCGCATGTTCTACGCCATTCATTTGCTACACATCTTCTTGAAAAAGGGGCAGATTTACGCTCGATTCAATTGATGCTCGGTCATTCGAGTATTTCAACCACTGAAATCTATACTCATCTTGCTAAGGGACGGGTAAAACAAGTTTATGATGAATTTCACCCACGAAGTAATAAAGAAGAAACAGAGGATTAATTTAATATATTCTAATTAACCTACAGACCCTATTCCTTCCGGTTTATCAAGGAAATTCACCAGTTTTTTTGCTTTCTTCTTAAGTTTTCTGAGGGCCTTGGCTTCAATCTGTCGAATACGTTCTCTGGTTACCTGAAATTCCTGGCCCACCTCTTCGAGTGTATGTTCATTGCCATCTCTAAGACCGAAACGCATTTCGATTACTTTGGCTTCTCTATCGGTAAGAGTGGAAAGAACATGTCCGAGTTGTTCCCTGAGATTCATTTTGGAAATCATTTCGGGTGGTGAAGCAGTTTTGCTGTCTTCCAGGAAGTCCCTAAGATGCGAATCATCATCACCTACAGGTGTTTCAAGAGAAATGGGTTCCTGCGCTATTTTAAGGATTTTTCGAATTTTATCGGTGCTAAATCCGGTATCTTTCGAGATTTCTTCTTCTGTCGGTTCACGTCCCAATTCCTGAACCAACCGGCGCTGAGTTCGATTAATTTTATGTATCGTTTCAATCATATGAACAGGGATACGAATGGTTCTTGCCTGGTCGGCAATAGCACGAGTAATAGCCTGCCTGATCCACCATGTGGCATAGGTGGAAAATTTATAACCTCGTTGATATTAAAATTTTTCAACGGCTTTCATCAAGCCGATATTTCCTTCCTGAATAAGATCGGAAAACTGAAGTCCCCGATTAATGTATTTTTTGGCAATAGAAACAACAAGACGAAGATTGGATTCGACCAGATCATTTTTGGATAATTCGATAAGTCTTTGGCCTTCTTCAATATCGGAACAGGTTTTGAAAAGCTCATCGGGTTGGATTTCATATTTTTTATTAAGACTTTCCAACCGTTTACGGTAACTGTCCATTTCGTCCATGAGGGTAACCAATTCGGGAGAATTCTTATCCTCAATTTCCTCCATGGCAGATTCCAATCGCTTTATCCGTTTTAATATATGAGAGTAATTCTCTTTCAGTTGTTTAATACGGTTCATAAACCCGCGTTTATGATCATAGCGGATTTGCATTTCCTGGATCAGGTGAGTTATTTCCACCATTTTTTTCGCAATCAGGAAATTACGGGCTTTATTTCTTTTAAGGTTTTTCAATTCCCTTTTTAATTTATTCAAATATTCAAATTGGCGGAGGAAGTTCTCTCTAAATTTTTGTTTTTTGGATTCATCTTCGACATCTTCACCGATTTCGACAACTTCATCTATATCCTTGACTGCTTCGAGGACATCACGCCCCAACTCAATAACGGAATTTAAAACAATATTTGTTTTAGAAAGAGCTTTGATTACTTTTTTCTCACCGCGCTCGATACGTTTTGCAATTTTAACTTCTTCAACCCTGGATAGAAGATTCACATTACCCATTTCACGGAGATACTGCCTAACCGGATCACCAACTATTTCGCTTTTTTCAATTGTACTCTTAACTGGCTTTGCCCTGGGAATCTTTACGATACGTATTTCATTTTCTTTTAGATAGTGTTTGAGGAGTTTAAGATTACGTTTGAATGCGGCTTCATCATCAAATAAATTATAAATAAAAGGGCTTTCAACTACACCTAGATTCTTTTTTGCTCTTCGGACGATAGCTCGCAATTCTTTTTTATATTCAGTTAAAAAATCATTATATATTTTTAAGCGCTCAGGTTTTAAAATATTTTTTTTCCTGATAATCCGGACATTTATTCCTGCTAAATGGGAAGCAATTTCTTTTTTCTTATCCATTAAAGATTTTTCTTTCAGGTAATCGAGAAAAATTTCCTTTTTTATTTTCCCATCATTTGCCATGGAGAGTTTTTGTAAGTCTTCGGTCACCTCCAATGGAATGTCCGGTTTCACTTCAATGGGTAAGATATCGGCAGCGGATTCGTTGGAAATATCCTCTTTATTGCTGCTTTTTAAAATCGGGTGGGGTTTCTTCGTTTTGGTCAACGGCTCCTCCTATCTTCGGGTATCGATTGTTTATTGTACTTCATTTTAATATATTCATTCTTTTCTTTGATTAACTGCATAATCCGTTCATTATCGTTTTCGCGTTGCGCACGTTTGATATCCTGATCGATTTTACGCGAATCTCGTTTGTTAAGTATATCCTGAAGCGTCAAAATACTGGATTCGATTCTTCCGGCAAGTGTATTTGAATCCGGGTCAATAGCCCGTGCTTTTTCGCAAATATCAAGAAATTCCGCCCGTTCAGCAGGGCTCATTTTCCCGGAAACTATATTGAAATCATCCATACTCCAGGTTCCGCCGCTTGTTTGCTCCATCAATAATCTAATCATATTTCCAGAGGATAAAACGGAAAGTAATTCCCGGGAAATCAACGGTTTGACTTCACCAATAAAAGATGGCATCGCCAACAATGATTCGAGAAAAATCCGTTCTGCAGGTGTAATTTCCAAGCGTTTATTATTTCCACTGGTAACAGGAGATCGACTATTTTTGCTATTCCGTTCACGCATCTTAGCTTCTTCTATCTGAAAAAAATCAGCCGCCATCCGTAAGTATTCATCACGGATAATAGGCTCACCAAATTTATTGAGATATCCAATCATTTCTCTTACTGCATCATTTTTCTGCTCCGGAACATGAAGATCATGTTTTACAGAAACTTGATGAAGCAGAAACTTAAATCCATCAATCGAATTTTCGATTAATTGATTAAAGGCCTTTAAGCCTTTTTCTCTGATGAAATCATCGGGATCCTTAACTTCCTGCTGCATAATAATACCGGGATTTATATTTTGCTCGAACATCTTTTCAATCCCACGAACTGCAGCTTCTACTCCTGCTCGATCGGAGTCATAAAAAATAAATATATGTTCAGAAAAGCGTTTTAATAAATAAATCTGATTGTCTGTTAATGCAGTACCAAGCGAAGCAACAACATTTTCAATTCCATTTTGAAAAAGAGATACAGCATCGAAATAACCCTCCACCAGGATGGCGGATTTTTTTTCTCTAATTGCTTTCTTGGACTGAAAGAAACCATAGAGGTGATTGCTTTTTTTATATAATGGAGTATCAGGAGAGTTGAGGTATTTTGAAGGATCATCGAAAATGGTTCGTCCTCCAAACGCAATTGGAACTCCGGATTCGGAAAGAATAGGGAAAATTACACGCCCTCTAAACCGATCATATATTCGATTATTATTTCCTTTAACCAATAAACCTAACTCAATTGCTTTTTCTATATTACAGGATTCTTTTCTTAAATAGTTATATAAACCATCCCATTTGTTTTCAGCATATCCAAGGTTGAATAAATCTTCGGTTTTATGTGTAATCCCTCGTTTTCGGATGTAATCCCTTGCGACTTTACCCTCTTCACTTTCTGCCATAGTGGATCGGAAATATTTTAAAGCAATTTCATTAATTTTAACATAATGATCCTTTTTACTATTGTCCTTGAATAGCTTTCGGTCCACAGGGATATTAAATTTGTCGATAATGAAATTACATGACTCAAAAAATCCGATATTCTCAATTTGCTGAATAAATGTAAACATATCACCGAATTTATTACACCCGTAACAAGTGAAACTCTCTTTTTCTGGGGAAACATAAAATGATGGGGTTTTCTCTGTGTGAAAAGGACACAGGGCTTTTAAGTACTTTCCGGCGGGTTTCAGATTCACATACAAACCAACCACATCCGTAATGGTAACTTTACTCTTGATCTGCTCCTTCAAATCCATTTATTTTTCGGCCATAAAATTCAAATATAATAGTATTATCAATTCACTATATTTTCAACAAAAAAAACAAAAAGTCACTTTCTCTCTTCACTCCTGGCTTACAATCAGATATACCGAATGCACGACATAATGAAAGGAAGAGAACAGGCATTTTAACATAACCTATTAGAATACCATTTTCTTAACGAAAAGTAAAGAAGGTTCTTAAAATCCATTTATTTTAACATCACAATTCATCGCAAAAAATAAAGAAAATCAGGTTTACTATTGCAAAATTGCACTTAATCTAATAGAATAAAATTAAGAGGACTTATTCGATGGACCTATTAATAATTTTCACTTTTTTTGCATTTTTTATTATTGGAGAAAATTTATTATACATAGGTTCAATAAAAATTTCCGGGAAAGGGGCACTTTATCTTTTAAACAAACTCTCTAACCATCCTTCTATTTCTTTTTTCCCCGGAATAGCATTACGTTTGATTATTTTATCCGATTTAATGGTAGAACGTGTCGTAGTTTCTTTTGTTGATTCAATGCATCTAAACTCAATCCAGGGGACACGCATTTTAATTACCTCGAGCATAGGTAGTATATTGACGGGATGTTTTATGCTTCTCCCCATCGGAAAGCTCTCACTCGTTCTTATTGCATTAGGTGCCGCCTCACTTTTTTTCACCGGATCAAAAAACCGGGAAAATTATAGTAAAATCCTGTTGGGATTAGGTATTTTATTTTACACATTCCATGTCATGTTGAATAAAAACGAGATTGCTATGATTTTCAATTCTCTTCACGGAAGTAATAATTGGATTAACTTATTTGCGTTACGCTTCTCACCAGTTATACCGGATTCATTTAGCACTGTAATTCTTACTTTTATTGGAGGTTTTATTCTCTCAATAATAATAAAAGAGTATTGGGTAATAATGGGAATAACCATACTATTACTTTCACTTTCACTTAATGGCCCTGCCGCTGGATTCGCTCTCCTCTCTGGTCACTTTGCCGGAAAAGCCAGCTTTCTTCACCGCAGTACCCTAAAAATGAATGCACATACACAAAAAGTTTCCTTTGATTTTGCACTTATAAATATAGTAGGTGGTTTATTAATCCTTCCATTTTTACCCAATTATCTTCATTTCATTGAACTAATCCTCAATAATGCAATTTCACCCGGTAAAACTATTAACGTTATCACTTCCGGAACATCCTGGACCTTTGTTTATCCACCGGGAATATTAACCACCATCTTTGCTTTTTCGATTTTTTTTATTTTATGGAACTGTATCGCTTTCTATTTATTTCCATATCTATCCTCATTTTTCTCCCAAAAAATTAAAACCAAATCCATCGATTCTGTACCGAACCAATATCCTTTTAATAACTTACAGGATTACGAATTTTCTAAAAGTGATTATTGGACTTTGCCAATTCCAGAGATCGCTTTTATTAAAATAGAAAAAAAAATGACATTAATGGCTCAAGAAACTGTTAAAAGTGCTTTAATAGTCCAGGATATTATTACTTCAGGGAATAGCCAAAAAAAATTATGCAATGATGTATTAAAAAACGAAAAAATAATTAATGCATTTCAATTTAATATAAGTAGTATTCTTATAAAGCTCTCATCCCGTAATTCATCGGAACAGTATACCGAACAAATTGCACGATACATGGCAATTGTATATTATATTGAACGCTATGCGGGTTATATTGCATCAATAGCTACAATGTATGATGAATTTGAACAAGGAAATCCCATAATATCAGAAAATGGACAAAAAAGTTTAGTAGTCATTTTCAACGAAGCTTCAAACTTTTTTAATATATCTTTTGGTGCCCTACAAGAACATCTAACCTCAGACCGTTCAATAGAAGAATCAAGAGAAATCGATCGAAGAGTAAAAATCTTAATTCAGGAAGCACGAATTCAAAATCACTTAAGACTTCGTGAGAAAATATGCAATACAGAGGAAGCACTCTTTTTTGTCGATTTAATGCACCATATTGACGGAATGAGGTCTCAGGCCTATAATATTGCCATGATTACCTTTTCACCTTTATGAAATTAAAAATTGTTCAATCTGCAATTATCTTTAAAAAGTGGAAACCGGTTTTACGCTTTTTCCCATAGGAGGTACTAATGAATTCTAAGAAAACAGTAAAAGAGCTTGTGCAAATGCGTTACTCATGCCGGACATATACTGACACTCCAATTGAACCGGCAATCAAGGAAAAATTGATCCATGAAGCCGCTTATCCCATAAAAGGCTTATTGGGAGAATATATCCGTATAAATCTTGTTGAATCAACGGATGAGGATTTGTCGACCGGAGATGCTCTTGAATATGGCTTTATCAAAAACGCTCGAAATTTCATTGTAGGCATAGTCCAAAATTCAAATCGCTCATATGAGAGCTATGGTTATGTCATTGAAGATCTGGTGTTAAAAGCCACTGCTTTGGGTCTGGGTACCTGTTGGGTTGGATACTTCAATCCGTCATTCTTTAGTAGTATCGGATTAAAAGAGAACGAAATTTCTCCTGCTATTGTAGTAACCGGCCACCCGGCAACGAAACGATCTTTTACAGATAAATTTATTCATTTTGCAGCAAGAGCATCTTCTCGAAAAAAATGGAATCGGCTTTTTTTTGATGGAGATTTAAACACACCTTTATCTCCGGAAATTGCCGGAGAATATACTGAACCCCTGGAAATGTTACGTATGGCTCCTTCCTCCGGAAATTCCCAACCGTGGATCGTATTAAAAGAAAAAGAAAAGCCTGTTTTCCATTTTTTTATGCGAGTTGTGAATAAAAATTATCATAAACGGCACCTCCAAAATATCGATATGGGAATTGGAATGTGCCATTTCTTCTTAAACGCAAGAGAAAATAAACTGGATGGTGAATGGACCATCAATAATCCACCGGAAATATCTCTACCCGAAAATCTTTATTATACAGCAAGTTGGAACGGGAAACCGTAATAATCAGGAATCGATAACCACTGATTGAATGGAATTAGTTTCTTTGTAAGGATCCTTTTTTTCTTTTTTCCCAAAGAACCAATAACGAAAATGAGAACTAAAAATTCGAACTGCTCTGCTTCCAAAACCATTCTTTTTTCCACCTGGTGGTTCTTCCCATTCTTTCATTTTTAAGATGCATAAATCTTTTTGAAAAGAAATATCTATGGGTTTTCGCTGCTTAATCCAATATATTAAATCCTCTCCCAGGAGTTCTCGCCGCCATCCCTTATCCAGGTTAACGGGATAGTAATCTTTCTCGATTTTCATTTTCGACATCTCTTTCCTGGAAATTACCATATATGGTGAAATACCCTGCTCAGCAGCTTTCATTTTTATTACTTGATATAACATGTCCATAGCAAATGATAGGTATGGATCACAACTCTCATCACGAGGAATACGGTTAATAATGTCAAGTTCAATCGGAGTTATTTCTTCGTGAAAAAGTTTATCCATTACCGGCCAATATTGATGGACAACACCAGCAGGGAGTGTACGATCTTTCAATAAGGCAGGCTTACCTGCTGATACATTTTTTACGATAGATTTAATAAATTGACTTTTAAGCACAAAGTTTAATGGGCAGTTTCTTTTTCTGGCCTCGATTTGTCGCCATTGATGGAGACGGATTAAAAATACTTTTTGTTGGCGAGTTAACCGTCGCATCACATCCCCATTAAATAGATCGACAATATCGATGGAATCAGAATTAAAATAATCTCCAGTTTCCCACCTGGAGTTTTCTTCTTGTGCCCATTCCAATTTCCCTTTCGTTTTCAACTTTCGCTTCAATACTTTCATTAAGGGATACAAATGAACGACATCACCTACAGCGTAATTTAACTGCTCAGAAGTTAATGGACGCTTTTCCCAATCGGATTTTAATTCTCCTTTATCTATCCGAATATGGAGTTCACGTTCTACTATAAACTGGAGTCCCAACGGAAAATCACGATTTAAAAAGCCATAGGCCAATTGCGTATCGAATATATTCTTTGGTTTCGCATGATAGCCTCCCGCCAGGATATGGTAATCGTTCTCTCCTGCATGTGTGATCTTCAGTATTCGGGGGTTATCTACCATAGAAATGAAACGATCCAATCTTCTTAATTTTAATGCGTCCAATACGTAATTTCCACGGGAAGTAGCTACAGAAATCAAGCACAATTTATTATTATAATATTTTTCCGGGATGAATTCCGTATCGAATGCCATCCAGTTTACATTCCTATTGGCTCGATAGAACCGCTCCAAATCTTCTCCGCTTTCAATAAGCGTATAGGCAGGTTTGTTCTGTTTTTCAGGATTGATAGTTGCCATTCTAAAAATAACCTATTAGAATTTTAAACATAATCTTAACATATTTTTTACTTTGTTTTAAGCCCTATCGAAAATTTTATTAATCTCAAATGATGACTTGTAAAAAAAATAGCTTGCAAAAAGGCTGTATAACTATATGGACCGCTTTTGACTGTAACTAAGATTACCTGAGATAAAAACAGATTCTATTACACGGTCATCCCCCATGCACATCAAAGAAAAAAGACGATCAATTATGCCATCAATACCATCAAATATTCCATTTCGGTTATTTGAATTATTTCTAAAGTTTAATAAAGGCGTTGCACATGGATTTAAAACAACAAAATCTGCTTCTTTTCCTTTTTCAAAATTTCCCAATTGGTTGTCCAGGGAGATACTTTTTGCCCCCCCAAGCGTTAACAGGTAAAATCCCTTAGCAGATGATAATTTTTGGTCCTGAAGAGCAGCGACTTTATATGCTTCATTTAATGTACCAAACATGGATAATCCTGTTCCTGCTCCTACATCTGTGCCAATTCCTACTTTCACCGGATGTTTACTATCGAGTACTTTTCCAAGATTAAATAATCCACTACCAAGAAAAAGATTCGATGTAGGACAAAAAGCAATGGAAGAATGTGCATTGGAAAGCCGTTTTAGTTCTGAGTCCGAAAGATGAATTCCATGTGCAAAGACTGATCTATTTGTTACCAGTTCTGATTTTTCATATACTTCCAGGTAATCGGCGCAATCCGGGAATAATTGATTGGTTAAACGTATTTCATCCTTTGTTTCCGCCAGATGAGTATGCAAATAAACTCCTGGGAATTCTTTTAATAATCTTCCCGCGTAATCTAATTGTTCACGAGAACAAGTTATTCCAAAGCGAGGAGTTACTGCATAAAGAAGTCGGCCTTTTCCATGCCATTTTTCTATTAAGCTCTTACTCTCTTCATAAGACATTGAAGGAGTATCCAGCAACTCTTTGGGAGCATTCCGACTCATCATCACCTTCCCGGCAATCATCCTCATATTTCGTTTGTATGCTTCTTCAAAAAAAACTTCCACAGACTGAGGATGAACTGATGCAAATACCAACGCAGTTGTGGTTCCATTTTGGATTAACTCCTCGAGAAAGAAAATAGCAGCACGTCGTGAATACTCAATATCTTTGAATTTTGCTTCTTCGTTGTAGACATAGGTTTCCAACCATTCCAAAAGGTGTTTTCCATATGATCCAATAATGCCAATCTGAGAATAATGTACGTGAGTATCTATAAATCCCGGCATGACATAGTAGCCACTATAATCAATTGTTTCTAAATGTGGATAATGTTTAATAAGTTGATTATAATTTCCTCTATTCAGGATTTTTCCTTCTTCAATCACCAGTAATCCATCTTGTTCTACACGGATACTATTTTCATCGCCTAATACAAAAGGGTCGCCAGTAAAATCGATTAATGTACCTCGGACACCGCTTATCATATTTAACTCCTTATCTATATTTTAAAGGATTTGGCATAAAATTTCAACCGCTTGCCAGTTCGTTGGATTCAGTGTAAAATAGTATTATGGAAGAAAAAAAGAAACCAACACGAAAAAGAAAATGGCTATGGATTTTTTTGACTATCGTATTTGCCATATTGGCTTACGCAGCTTATTTCTATTTAACACTACCTGATGTTTCATATCTGGAAAAAGAAAATCCCAAAACAACCGCTATTATTGAACAGCGAAAATCTGAAGCAAAAACAGAAGGAAAGAAATTAAAAATCCGCCAACAATGGGTAGGATATGGAGCTATTCCACAATTACTTAAAAACGCTGTTTTAATTTCCGAGGATGCTGCATTTTATGAGCATGAGGGAATTGATTATTTCGAATTAAAAGAGTCCATCAAACGTAATTTTAAGGAAGGGAAAACTGCAAGAGGAGGCAGTACAATTACGCAACAATTGGCAAAAAATTTATTCCTTTCAACAAGTAAATCTTATATAAGAAAATTGAAAGAGTTTTTTATTGCCAAACGGTTGGAAAAACATCTTTCTAAAGACCGTATTTTACATTTATATTTAAATATAATAGAGTTCGGAAAGGGAATTTTTGGTGTTGGTGCTGCATCGCAGT
>JAKAGC010000637.1 GCA_021817755.1 Acidobacteriota bacterium
AATTGTTCAGGGGTTTCGAGTTTTCCTATTAAGGGTTTTTGAAGCCCTTCGCATATCTTTTTAGCAATAAATGAATGAATAGCTGATAGATTTTTTTCTTCTTTGAAATTTTCCAGGTTGATAACGATGATATCGAACTTGTTTTCTTCTTTAATTTTAAAATAGAGTTCCCTCATAAGCCAGGTTTTTCCAAATTGTCTGGGTGCCCAAACTGTAAAATAATGCCCGCCTTTTTCAGGTGCGTCTCCTGTGAGTTGGAGTAGACCTTTTTCGACTAGTTTTTTTCGTGGTACAAAGTAATGCAAATCCTTATCTACAGGACCGTATGAAGAAAAGCGTCTCATGGCAAACTCCTGATGGTTTCCTTTTTTTATTTTACCGGATATATGATATAAAAGCAAATCGATTGATAGAGCGGGAATTTAACATCAAGCGTTTCCAGGTTGTAGACTTTATCTCTACAATTTTATTCCTTCTCCGATTTGCTACGCATTGAACTTGCTTTAATGAATAATGTTAAAATAATTTAAGATAAACTACCTTTTTTAAAAATGAACATGAGCCGAAAGGTTATGAATTCACCGTGAAAGGTCATTATAAATAAATTAATATTTTTACATTATGACTTGATTTTGTGATAGAATATAGCTTCCTTTATTTTAAACAATCACGAGAAAAACATGAAACGGTTTATCTGCATACTTTTTTTGTGTTGGGTATCCGGTGCGGGGCTTTTCGCAAAACGGGATATTCTTGTAATTTATGATGGAAAAGAATCGGTATCCAATGGTTATGTGGGATACTGCTATCTCAGAGATATGCTGGGACATTTCGATGTGGACCGAATAAATGTTGTTAACGCGGGAGCCTATAAGCAAGGAATGCTAAAGGGAATCGATTTTGTTTTCCTGATATTGGACGAGATGTCTCCGACGTTTTCCCGTATGATGATTAATGATCTTTTGGGATTTAAGGGAGATATCGTCTGGGGTGATCGGCATGTCCAGGAATTTCTTAATCAGGCTCACGGACGGTATGGTTTCAAAGTAGGTGAAACGGTAAAACGAAAGGATTGGATTGTCTTTTACAAAAACGAAGATTTACCGAAAGAAGATCCGGCATTGAATATCGTTACAGTGACTGATCCGGCGAATGTCTTCGTATATTCTATGGCCAGGAATAAAGACGATCAAACCTATCCTTATTTCATCCGGTCGAAAAATCTCTGGTATATTGCAGACCCTCCTTTTTCATATGCAGATGAAGGAGGACGTTTCCTGGTTCTTGCAGACCTGCTGCATGTGCTTTTTAATGAAAAGCATCGATCCTCCCGTAATGCAATGATCCGCTTGGAAGACGTGAACCCTCAAAGCAACCCTGAAAATCTTAGAACAATAGTAAATTACCTCTATGATGAAAATATTCCTTTTCAAATCTCATTGATTCCGATATATATAGACCCGGCAAACCAGGTGGAAGTTTATCTTTCAGAACGTCCTGAAATGATAAAAGCGATTAAAGAAGCGGTATCCAAAGGAGGGACGGTTGTGATGCACGGGATTACTCACCAGAATAGAGGAACGACAGGAGATGATTACGAATTCTGGGATGATATCGCGGGAAAATCGATTGCTTTTGAGTCTAAGGATTGGATAAAGCAGAAAGTAGTAATGGGTATGGAAGAATTATTTCAGGATGGTATTTATCCACTGGCATGGGAAACGCCTCACTACTCAGCTTCACAGGAAACATACAGAGTAATGGCAGGATTTTTCGATACTTTCTATGACCGGGTAATGGCTCTTGAATTAACGGATACACAATTACCTATGCCCTATCCATCACGCTATACCCACCTGGGAGTAAACGTGGTACCCGAGAATCTGGGTTATATTGCGATCGAAGCACCGGATACGAAACGTATCCTGGATAATGCACAAAATGTAACGGTTATCCGGGATGGGCTTGTTTCCTTTTTCTTTCATCCATTTGTACCGTTAAAATATTTAAAGACGATTGTGGAAGGTTTACGGGATAGAGGATATACATTTATTTCTTTGAAGGATTTCCCATGCAATGTAAAAACCCAATCGCACTGGGTGACAACTTCTGGTGGGAAAGGGAAAATTACTTTATCGGATCAATATCTCCATGAGATTCACTTCGATAGAAAAGGACGAATAAAAAAAGAAACCTACTCTCCTGATCGTAAAAACGGGGTGATTTCAAAAGAAGTAAACATATCAGGGGGATCGATGTACGTGATGGAGGCAGTGGATGTACTGCCTGTCATCAAAGAGAAACCGGGATTTTTCGTTCGGGTGAAGAATTGGATAAAAGGATTATTTGCATCTAAAAAAGAAGCTAAATCATTAACCTTATTAAGGACACTGGTTCTTATTTCACGGAGTTCTGCAATTACAACGGAAGAGAATTTTGATCAACAAAGTTTTCTATCGGTATTAAAAATATTCGGTTTTAACCCGGATGTGAGAGAACTTGGGAGTAAGAAAAAATTCTCTCTGAATGGGTATGGATTGGTAGTCGTACCTTATGGGACAGCCCGGAAATTAATGGAAGTAGAAACAAGCTCGATACTGGATTTTGTTGAAAAGGGAGGAGTACTGATTACGGATGGCCCGAGTATTCTGGCAGGAAAACTGGGGATGAGGTTTACAAATCGGACAGTAAGA
The DNA here is from genome assembly GCA_021817755.1 of Acidobacteriota bacterium. Taxonomy (GTDB): domain Bacteria; phylum Acidobacteriota; class Aminicenantia; order UBA2199; family UBA2199; genus JAKAGC01. Next base: position 2,694 of record JAKAGC010000637.1, read on the forward strand.
GTAAAAGAAGTAAAAGAGGTCACTCTGCCGGTCAAAAAGATGGCCTGGAATCCGCCATTGAATTACCATCCGTTTATTTGCGATGAATTTACGCTTTTAAATTGTACGGCATTGACGCGAGAACCTCTTTCAATAGTACGTGAATTCGGAAAAGGAAAGGTATTGTTTTTCGGACCGTTGTTTGATCCGTATACGGCGTACGGGATAAGCCGCTTTCCTTATTTTCCGCATTATTTGAAGAACACACTTGGATTATCTTTTAATGTTCGCAGGAATCACCTTGAATTCTATTTTGATCCGGGTTTAATACAACGTCAAACGGTAAGTAAAGAAAAACTTGTAAAACGGTGGAAGAGCAGTGGAGTAAAGATTGTATATCTAGCTGCCTGGCATTTCTATAAAAAATATACCTTTGATTATAAGTACTTTATCGACTTATGTCATAATCATGGAATCGCTGTTTATGCGTGGTTTGAGTTCCCATATGTGACCAAGGATTTCTGGGAAGATCATGCGGAGTGGCGTGAGATTAATGGGGGGTTAACAGATACACCTTCGAGCTGGCGGTATATGATAAACCTGGAAAACGCAGAAGCACGGGAAGGAGTTAAAACCTTTATGAAAAAAATCATTATGGATTTTGACTGGGATGGGGTTAACCTTGCGG
>JAKAGC010000027.1 GCA_021817755.1 Acidobacteriota bacterium
CTTTTCGTAAATTGAAGAGATGCAGGAGATTATCGCGTTCGATATTCAGAATACGTAATGCTTCCTGGTATGCGTTTTTGGCAAGGGTTTCGAGGGTAACACGGTATTCCAGGACATTTTCGAGTTTAAATTTGAACCGTTTCATCTATGCCCTCGTTTATTCATTCCTCTTTCCTTACTTGAACGTGGCTTGAAGTTGTTCGACAGTTTGCTGGAAAGTAAATTTCTCCTCGATTCCCTGAGTAAGAAATTTATTGATAAGATCGATACGGGCGAGGGATTCATCGATCTTGGGATTCGAGCCCTTTACGTACGCACCGATATTGATGAGATCTTCAGCATCACGATAAACTGCAAGTAATTCTCTCATTTTTCCAGCAGTCTGTTTATGATCGCGAGTAGCGATTTCACTCATTAACCTTGAAATACTTCCGAGTACGTCGATGGCTGGGAAATGGTTCCTGTGGGCAATGTCCCTTGAAAGAACAATATGTCCATCGAGAATGGAGCGGGCATGATCGGAAATAGGTTCGGTAACATCATCGCCTTCTACGAGTACGGTATATATGCCAGTGATACTGCCTTCTGCGGAGAAATTACCTGCTCTCTCGAGCAGTTTGGGCATCATGGTAAACACGGAAGGGGTATAGCCTTTGGTGGATGGGGGTTCACCAGCGGAAAGGCCAACTTCTCGCTGGGCCATGGAAAGACGGGTAATGGAATCCATCATCAACATGACATCCAATCCTTTTTTACAAAAATACTCTGCAATTGCGGTGGCAGTAAACGCAGAAATAATCTTTAATAAAGGGGGTTCATCGGAAGTTGCGGCGACGACGACTGAACGCTTTAATCCTTCTTCACCGAGGCTATTAAAAATAAAATCTTTTAACTCTCTTCCACGTTCTCCGATTAGTGCTATTACATTGATATCGGCGCTTGTATTCCTGGCAATCATACCCATTAATGTACTCTTACCGACTCCGCTTCCTGAGAAAATTCCGATCCTCTGTCCTGTTCCAATGGTAATTAAGCCATCGATGGCTTTTACTCCCGTGGAAAGCACGCGGGTGATGGGTTCTCTTTCCATTGCATTTACTGGATTTTTGTATATATTAAGATAATGTTTGCCATTTAAAGGAGCGAGATTATCGAGAGGTTCTCCGAGTCCGTTAATAACACGTCCAAGGAAGCTATCATCGATGCGAATCCCGGGGTAATCCCCTGTAGAATAAATAAGGTGACCGTTACTGATTCCCTGGATGTCTCCAAAAGGCATTGAAATTACTTTTGTACCGTGAAATCCGATTACTTGAAGGGGAATTTTGATTCGTGAGTCTTCGAGGCGTAATATTTCTCCGACAGAACAGGGGGGGCCTTCGGATTCGATAGTTAATCCGACAATTTTATTGATCCGGCCGTATACACGGATGGGCTCGAGCCGCTGCAAACGGTCAAGTTTGTTTTTTAGGTTAAGCTCCATTGGACAATTCTCTCATAATGATGTCCATTTGCTTACCGGGTTCGGATGAAATTTCACCCAATTCGGTGATGATCTGGCACCCTCCTCTTTCGACATGTTCATCTTTTGTAAATTTGACGGTCCCTGATGTTTTAATGATTTCGCCTATTTCATCTTTTTTCTTGGCGATGACATCGTAATCCAATGGGTTAACTTTGATTTCGCATTCCCTGGCATCCTTGACACGCTCAAACCCTTTTTTAAGCATATGAACGACAACATCGGGGGAGGTTTTGATTTCTTCATCGAGGATTTTCCGGGTAATTGAAAAAACGAGTTCCATCATTTCCTTTTCAGATTTCTTAAACAATAGGTTTTTGAACCTGGCGATTTCTTCCAGGGATTTTGTATAATTTTGCTGCAACTGTGAGAGCTTTTGTTCCAATTTTCCCTGGAACTCTTTTTCCAATTGCATACGAAGTTCTTTTTCTTTTTTATTTTTTAATACTTCGGCTTCAACCGCGGCTTCTTTCAATTTTTCCTGTGCTTCGATCATAATGCGGTTTGCTTCTTTCTGAGCGGCTTTTACAGGGTCTTCTTTGTTTTCGTCGATGACTCTCCGCCTGTGATCTTCGCGGAGTTTATCGGCAATTATCAATTCGAGTTCATCGATAGAAGGGCTGACATATGGTTTGAATTCAACTTTTTCAACGTGAGCGGATTCAACAATTTTAGACAACATATTCTTCACCCCCGGCTCCACCGATTACGATGACGCCTTCTTCTTCGAGGTTCCTGACGATTTCAACGATTTCATGTTGTGCTTTTTCGACTTCTTTAACACGAATGGGTCCGAGGTATTCCATTTCTTCTTTTAGCATTTCAGCGGCACGTTGGGACATATTCCTGAAAAACTTGGTTTTTAATTCGTCATTACTTCCTTTTAAAGCGAGGGCAAGGGATTTTTTATCGACACGTTTAAGGATTTCCATAATACCCTGGTCGTCGATGAGAAGAATATCTTCAAAGACAAACATCAGGTCTCGAATGGAGGCGGCAAGCTCGGGGTCTCTGGATTCGATTTGTTCGAGAACGTTTCGAGAGGCACGGCGATCCATACGGTTAAACAATTCGGAAACGGCTTTTACGCCTCCGTATTCTTCAAGACTGTAAGAACCTAATGCTTCAAGTTTCTGGTCTAGAACTCCGGCTATCTTTTTGACGATTTCAGGTGAAATTTCTTCGAGGTTTGCCATGCGGATAACGATTTCGGTTCGCATGTCTTCAGGAAGGGCGGAGATTAATTCGGCAGCCTGTGATGCACTTAAATGGGCGAGGATTAATGCGATGGTTTGAGGATGTTCGTTCTGGATGAACTTGGATAATTGTTGAGGATTAATCTTTTCAAGTGAAGAGAACCCTGCTGATTTTTCAAGTAATTTAATCAAGCGGTCGATGATTTTCCGGGCTTCTTCGGGGCCGAGTGACTTGATTAATACTTTCTTTGCGTATTCGATACCACCGAGGGTCATATATTCTTTAGCGAGTGTGAGGTTATAAAATTCTTCAACGACACGGTCGGTAATATCAGCCGGAACAGCTCCCATCATGGATATTTCCCTTGAGATGTCCTGGACTTCGTCATCATCGAGCCGTTTGAAAATTTCGGCAGTAATGTCTTCTCCTAAAACCAGAAATAAAACCGCTGCTTTTTGCTTACCGGAAAGGTGGTCACGTTCAAGTGGTACAGCCATGATTAATTAGTCCTCCACGAGGAAACTCTTAACGAGAGACGCGGTCTCATCAAGGTTTTCTTCCGCGAATTTTTTAACTTTTTGCCGAATGAAACCCATCTTCTTTGTGGATTTCGGTACTTTATATTTTTCCATAAGTTCTTGTTCAATTTCTGCTTCGTCACGTGCTTCCTGAAGTGCGACCAACTTCTCGCTGTCAACCCGAGGAATTTCGATTTCCTCCACTTTGGGCTTTTTGGCCTGTTTCAGGATATCGGTCATTTTTCTGAATACGGGACGAATGACGAAGAACACAATAAATAAGGTGATTAATGCAATAGAACCATATCGAATGAGATCTGAAATAAAATTCTGTGTCTTCTCTTTTTTGGTATAATAATCGTTTACGACTTCAGCGGAATTATCAAAAGGAAGATTGGCTACTTCGATGACATCGCCGCGTTGATCGTTGAATCCGACTGCGGCCTGTACAATTTTTTTAATGGTATCGAGTTCTTCGGCGGAACGTTTCCGTGGTTCCTGGATCAACTCTCCATCTTTTAATTGGACATTTGTGGCATTATCCACTAATACGGCTACAGAGAGCCGTTGGATTTCACCGACTGGTTTGGTGAGGTGGGTGACTTTCTTCGATATTTCATAATTAACGGTACTTTTTTCCGTTTTCGATTTGGAAGGGGTTGCTCCTGATTCCTGGGTACTTGTTCCGGAAGCCTGGGCAACATTGCTGGATACGCCGGTAACTCCTCCGATTCTGATTGAACCGGTGGACGAAGAAGTCTCGCTTTGTTCCGAGACTTTAACAAATCTATCGGGATCAACAGTTTCTTCGGTGCTTTCCTCTTTATCGAAATTCAATTTCAGTTTGACATTGGCTTTTACTTTCCCCTGACCTACGGTGGGTTCCAGTACGGATACGATTTCCTTTGTGAGAGAATCTTCCATTTTTTGTTGGTATGAAAGCTGAGTGGCTGAGAGTTCAGTAAATGAATCTTCGCCGGCGCTTTTGGGCCTTGAAAGTAATTTCCCTCTTGAATCGACGATGGCGATGTTTTCCGGTTTTAAACCTTCGACTGCCTGGGCTGTGAGATGAAGAATTGCAGGGATAAGAGATTCGGAAACGGCAGCACCGGGTCTGAGGTTCAGAACGATGGACGCTTTTGCTTCTTCCTGATCATCGATAAATACGGAACGTTTGGGCATGGTAATATGTACTTTGGCGGAGCGAATCTCTTTAATGCCGGCGAGGGTACGACCTAGTTCACCTTCGATGGCGCGAATGTAATTGATATTCTGGACAAAATCCGTTGTGGAGAGATTGGACTTATCGAAAATTTCAAATCCTACTCCTCCACCTTCAGGAAGTCCTTTTGTTGCCAATTCAATACGGAGTTCCGAAACCTGGTTTTCGGGTACTTTAATAACAGTACCTGCGGATTCCAATTTATATGGAATTTTCTTATCTTTTAACTGTTCGATAATTTGACCGGAATCCTGGGGGGACAGATTGGAAAATAATACTCCATAAGTTAATGCATTGGAGATATTAACGATAATGATAATGGCAACAATCGTCAGGATTATCACCGATCCCAGGAAGATTTTCTGGGACAGGGTGAACCGGTTCAAAAAGTTCTTTATAAGCGTAAATGGATTAATTTTTTCTTCTGCCATGGTTACCCGATTCCATTTAATACTAACGTTAAGTTATACGGATGATTATTGGAAAAAATTTTCAACTTAAACACTGGTCCGCATAATTTGTTGATATGCATCGAGGAGTTTTCCTCTGACCTGCATCATCAATTTAAAGGAGATATCTGCTTTTTCAAGAGAGATCAAGGTATTATGCAGGTTGGTTTCTCTGCCGGAGGCATAATCTTTAATGGATTGGTCGGCATTGACTTGATCCTGGTTAACGGTGTTCAATGCATTATTCAATAATGAAGAAAAACTGGCTCCGGTTGATTTTTCATTCTTCGGGGTTAATTGGGATTTAATCGAAATATCTTCTAACTGGCGTCTGATATCATCGATTTTTATATCGGACATTGTTACCTCCTACCGATTTCGAAGGTTTTTGCAATCATATTTTTCAGTGTGACGATTGCAGAAATGTTTGCTTCATAAGAACGGGATGCTTCCTGTAAATCTACCATTTCAGCAACAACATCGACATTGGGGTAGAGTACATAACCATCAGGTCCTGCATCGGGATGATTGGGATCGTATTTTCTGCGGAAAGGAGAGGGATCATCGCTTACCCGTGTTACTTCTACTCCGACGGATGTCTCTTGTGTGGCATCTTTTAACAAGGAATTAAAATCATTATTCATGGGTACGGCTTCGAATGTGACTTCTTTTCTCCTGTAAGGGCCGCCTTCGGGAGTACGGGTCGAATTGATGTTGGCGATATTGGAGCTGTGTACCTCCATTCGCATCATCTGAGCCTTCATGCCTGAACCGTTTATTTTAAATATCGATTCGATACCCATTCTTTTCTCCTATTACTTAGCCTGTTGAATGGCGTCACTTATCTGGCGCATTTTCTTTGACAGTAGTTGAACGGATACATTATATTGTATATTATTTTCCGACAATTTCAACATTTCATCGTCGATATCGACGTTATTCCCATCGGGCCTGCCTGGGTTGGGATTCTCAACGATTTCATTCATTAGACCATTTTCTAAGGGTGTTTCTCCCATGTGTCTGAAGTCCGTGCGTTTCATTTTTAGCGTATTCATGCTGTCTTCAAGGATCTTCGTAAACTTGAGATCTTTGGAGGTATACCCGGGGGTATCGACATTGGCGATGTTCGAAGCAATGAGTTTGCTTCTCATAACCAGGTTATCCAGGTCTGTTTTAAAGTTGCCAACAATCTGTTCATAATCAGTTAACCTCAACATTGTATGCCTCCGAATCTACGAAGCAATTTTAGTGCCAGTTCTTATATCGTCATAACAACGGAAATCATGAGGGAGGATCGCTTTTATTTTATGCCTTTTTTGGGGCAAGCACTGGGGAAAATATTTCTTAGTCGGTGGAAAAAATGTCAGAATTTTGACCGACAATGGATAAGGTTTTGACGGAACCCTATTTTTCTTATAAATGATTTTTTGAACGGATTATTTTCAATGACGAAATGAATGGATTTATTGCGAAATTATTTTAAAATTTATATGTATTAATTTCATTAAAAACTTGCATTAAATATAAAAAATGATAGAATGTTCGAATGAAAATTGTTAAAGGTGATATTTCTCCCGTTTTGCATCATTGTCAAATGTATGCGGGTGAAAGAATATAATGTAATGAGAGGAATACAGATGAATACTGAGTGGATTAATCATTATCTCACACGTTTAAATGAGATTTACTGTTGCGGTGAAGCGAGGGAAGAAAGTTATTATCCGCTGTTGGATGATTTGATTCGACAATCATGGGATGAACTTCATAAAAATATGAAAAAACTTAAAACTATTCTGGTTCCGAAAACGACTACTGCGGGTAACCCGGATATGGTTGTACGAACACCTGATTCACAACTAATCGGTTACATTGAAGCGAAACGGATTAATGAAAATCTGGATAAAATCGAAGGTCATCCGCAGATTTTACGGTATAGAGAAGTTTTTCCGAATTTTATACTGACCTCTTTCCACGAATTCCGGCTCTATCGCTATGGGACATTAATTGCGAAATCATCCCTGAAATCTACTTTAAATAACACTTCATTGACAGAGAACGATTCTTCCTTGAAAAACAAAGATGTTCCATATATGGAATTGATGAAAGAGTTTTTTTCATATTCTATTCCAACTAATCCGGATGCGAAAGAACTGGCAAAAGCATTGGCAATACGGACACGTTTTTTTCGAGACCAGGTGATATTACGGGAATTGAAAGCACCTGTAAATAAAAACGTTTTTTCAAAAGGGAACGCGATTTTTGAATATTATGATGCATTTAAAAAATTTTTGATTCATGGGTTAACGATTGAAGATTTCGCAGACCTTTATGCTCAGACTCTGACTTTCGGATTATTTATAGCAGCTACGCGGTGCCCTGATAAATTGGAACGAGAAACGGCTTTCCGTTATATTTCGCAAACGGGTGGTATTCTTCATGATATATTCAAGTTTATTTCAATGGGAAATATTCCGAAGCAATTGGCGTGTAGTCTTGAAGATATAATCGATGTGCTTCGGTCGGCGAATTGCATTGGGTTACTGAATACATATTACCGCGATGATAAAGGAGACGATCCGGCAATTCATTTTTATGAAACTTTCCTGAGTCAGTATGATCCGGATTTGCGTGAGAAAAAGGGAGTGTATTATACTCCGAAACCGGTAGTGCAATTCATTGTGAATGCGGTTAATGATCTATTAAAAACAAAACTGAACCGACGGGATGGTCTTGCAGATATAGGGACAACTGTACTGGATCCTGCGGCTGGGACTTCGGCATTTCTTGTGGAAACAGCAAAACTGGCAATGATGGAATACAAGCGAATATGTGGTGAAGGAAGTGTGCTGAGTTTTATTCGACATTATTTATTTCATAATCTATTCGGCTTCGAAGGAATGATGGCTCCATATGCGGTTGGACATTTGAAAATGAGTTATATCCTCGAAAAAGAGGGAACTCATCTGGAGGAAGGAGACCGCTTCAATCTGTATTTAACGAATACATTAGAGATGGATGAAATCGAGCAATCCTCGCTGCCGGGAATGTCAACGTTGTCGGAAGAAGCCCACCTCGCTGCATTGATAAAAAAAGAAATTCCAATTATGGTGATTATTGGTAACCCTCCTTATTCGGGGCACTCTCAAAATAAAAGTAATATTACGGTAAGCGGAGGGATGGGTAGGAATAAATTAAAACAGATGAAAATTAAGACCTGGATAGGTGAAAAGATCGAAGATTATAAAATGGTTGATGGCCACAAATTGGATGAAAAGAATACGAAATGGCTGCAAGATGACTATGTGAAATTCATTCGTTTTGCTCAATCGCGGATTGATGATAACGGAGAAGGAATTGTTGGTTTTATTACGAACCATGCTTATCTTGACAATCCGACTTTTCGGGGTATGCGGCAATCGTTGATGAAGAGTTTTAATGAAATTTATATCCTGGATTTACATGGGAATACCTCAAAAAAGGAACGCTGCCCGGACGGTTCGAGAGATGAAAATGTTTTCGATATCCGGCAAGGGGTTGCAATTGCATTGATGGTTAAATTGAAAGGAGGAAAAGAGTGTAAGATTTTCCATGGGGACGTGTGGGGACTTCGGGAATTTAAATTCGATTTTCTCATTAATAATGATATGACAACGATTAAATGGAAACGGGTCCATCCTTTTCCTGATTATTATCTGTTTACTCCTCAATTCGACTTGGGGGAAAATGAAAATGTGACACTCTACGGTTCCTTTTTAAAATTAACGGATATTTTCCCTTTGCATAGTGTGGGCATCGTAACGGCGCGGGATGAATTAACGATCAGGGAGAGTGTTGAAGAAATGCGTGAAACACTGGAGGATTTTATTCGCTCCAATGAAGAAATAACGCGACTTCGTTTTAATCTTGGGGATGATACACGGGATTGGAAAGTAAAAACGGCTCAGCAGGATATCCGGGAAATGGGTATCGATGAGAAAAAAATTTTTCGGATTCTTTATCGACCGTTTGAAATTCGGTATACATATTTTACGGGGAAATCCCGGGGGTTTCACTGCATGCCGCGTACGGATGTGATGAAGCATATGCTTAAACCGAACCTTGGCCTTATCTCGGTCCGGCAGGTGGCAGAAGGAACATTTAACCATTGTTTCGTTTCGGATACGATGGTAGAAAGCCGTGTGACTACGAGTAACAAGGGTATTGGTTTCCTCTTCCCATTGTACCGCTATACATATGCTGAATCCGAAGATGCTTTCCACGGGGGTGGAAAAAGAAAGAAACGGCATTTGTTTAATGGAATCGACGATACGCCTGAGAAACTTCCGAATCTGGTTTCTTCTCTTTTGGATATGCTGGCTAAAAATTGGGGTTTCGAGCGGGCACCATTACCGGAAGGGGTTTTTTATTATATTTATGGGGTATTATATTCAAGTGTGTATCGTGAAAAGTATGCAGCATTTTTGAAAATTGATTTTCCCCGCATTCCTTTTACGGGGGATTATGACGTATTTATGGAAATGAGCAGGATAGGGGAGAAACTGGTAAACCTCCACCTTTTGAAATCACAGGAATTGGATAATTCGGATGTTCGTTTCGAAATGAAAGGGTCTAACCGTGTGGAACATTTTTATTTTAGACGAGAAAGACCCTGGGTATTCCCGAATACTGTGAAAAAATCAGAGGTTACTGAAAAAAAAGGACGGGTATATATTAATGCGATTCAGTATTTTTCAGGAGTCTCAGAGGATGTCTGGGAATATGTAATCGCAGGCTATCCGGTCCTTTCCAAATTTCTTAAATTACGCCGGGGTCAAGTTTTAACACATGAAGAGATCAGGCAATTTATTCGCATTGCCTGTTCTCTTCAATTAACGATTAAATATGTTAAAGAAATAGATGATTTGTATCTTCGCCTGGAAGAAAACTTAATGTGTCCATAATTGCATTAAGTGAACGATGACTTCGGATGCTTTCTGCATATCTTCGAGTGCGATCCATTCCTGACGGGAATGAACATTGGAACCACCGGTAAAGAGATTGGGTGTGGGGAGTCCCATGAAACTTAAACGTGCACCATCAGTGCCTCCGCGGATAATGTTTTTAATTGGATCGATACCGGCTGCTTCTATGGCTTTTACTGCTTTATCGATTACCTGGGGGTGTTTATCGAGTATATACTTCATGTTCCGGTAAGAGGTGATGACTTTAAAATCGATTTTTGCCTTGGGATAGGATGGTGCGATTTTATCTACGATGTTTTTAATATAATCTTCTTTCTCTTTTAAACCGGATTCATCGAAATCACGGATCAGGATTTTGATGGTTGTGGATTCGACATTGCCAGAAATCTGATGGGGATGTATATACCCTTCGCGTTTTTCGGTTGTCTCGGGGGACATGCGATCTTTGTGGAATTGATCGATTATTTCAGCGGCAATCTTGACAGAATTGACCATTTTGTTTTTGGCATAACCGGGATGAATATTGACACCTGTAATTACGATATCAACGGAATCGGCACAAAAAGTTTCATCTTCGATTTCACCTAATTTCTCTCCGTCTACTGTGTAACCGTAATCGGCTTTGATTTCTTCTGCGGTAATGTGTTCGGTTCCCCTGCCTACTTCTTCATCGGGAGTGAACAGGACACGAATATTGGGCCTTGGAATTTCGGGGTGTACTGCAAGGTATTTTATGGCACATAAAATCTCGGCAGCACCTGCTTTATCGTCTGCGCCTAGAAGTGTGGAACCATCTGTAGTGATGATGGTTTTTCCTTTCTTTTCTTTAAGATAGGGGTTTTCATCGACTTTGATGATTACGCCATCTTTTGGCAAAACGATGTCTTTTCCGTCATATTGGGGATGAACCAATGGGTTGACGTTTTCTCCTGAAACATCGGGTGATGTATCTACATGGGCGATTAATGCGATGGTAGGCATTTTACCCTGCTGATTGGTTTTCAGAGTTCCAAGTACATACCCCCATTTGGTTAATTCGATTTCTTCGAGCCCGAGGATTTCGAGATCGCCTTTTAATTTTTTGAGTAAATTCATCTGCTTTGCTGTAGATGGAAACTCAGGGTTGGAATCGGAAGATTGAGTATCGATTTTTACATAACTAAAAAAGCGTTCCTGCATATCGGGGAATTCCATTTTTTGGTCATTCATTTTATAACCTCCATTCTCTATTTATAATATTGGATCATGTTTATCTTTCTTTATTTCTTTACTATACAATTTGCTATTTCTTTTTAGCGAACCACCCGCTTTTTTTGGATTCTTCGACTTTAATTAATCCATGCTCTTTAAGATAATGAACGATTTCGGGGGCGAATCCGGCACCGAGAATTGCTTGCTCTTGCTCAGCGGGTGTGCTTTGCAAATTGGTCTTAACGATATTGAGAATTTTCTCTTTGTTTTTTTCATAAATCATCTCGATGATGGCTCTTCTGGATTCAATTCCCTGTGTTAAAGCGGATGTGATGGTGGCCATTTTACGCATGATGTTTTTGGCGTCGAATTCACTCATGTTTTTACCATGCTTTGCTTCATTGAGACGCTGTTGCAGGTTCTGTTTATCCCTTGAACCGTTTCTGAGCATTTCGGTAAGGTAATTTAACGCACCATTGAGATCGCCTGTCTTGAGGAGTAATTTGATAATCAGGTTTACAATGGAAAGGCTCTGTTCTGGGCTTCGTTCCATATCTTCTGTTTTAAAACTGAAATCGAATGCTTCAATGGCACGCCTGACACATACTTCTTCATTTCCTGGGAAATCGGGCCATTTGGTTTCGATATCGTTTAAGACTTCTTTTAAATCGGTGTCTGTAATAATGAATGTTGCGGGTATTATTATAAGATCGCCTTTTGTATCCCTCATCGCGGATTGCTGAACCATTTCCAAAAGTGTTTGAATTTCCTTTACTTTAAATTCCAACGAAGTGGTGATGGAATTGTAGGGGTTATTGTCTTGGGGAAGTTTGAGCTCTTCGCTGCGTGCATCTCCAAACTTGCGCAGATCGACGAGGTCCGATAGGAAACCGCTTAAACTGCTTTGCATTCCTTCTATGGTTTTGCAGAGTTTATCGAGGGAAGGCGAAGGTGCATTGTCTTTCTCCACGGGTTCAGGCTCGAAAGAATCCCCACGAAGCTCTTTGAATAACCACGAGGTTCTTAAATACAGACGTCCGAGTTTATTATAATCCCAATGCTCTTTGGGAGCTTGGAGGGCAATGTACAACGCGGATAAATGAAGACAAATGGCTCCCTTGATGTTTATTTTTTCTTCGGAGATCAGACGTTTGAGCTTTCTGAGAATAAGGACTTTCTTGAAATCCATATTCCTTCGTGTTTCATAAAGTTTAATTTCTTTCATGCCTTGTTTGGGGGATTCGAGATTTTCACGAAAATCAGCGAAAAGGCATTGTGGACATTGAGCAACTGCATAATAATGGGGGATTTCATCGGTATGAACTCCCTGAGTCCATGTATAACCGGTGACGCGGTGGTCGCTATCCCTTCCTGAAGCTACATACATTCTGGGATTGGGGTAATGAATTTTATACAGATTCTTACAAACAGGGCACACAACGTTATGATCGATATAAATGTTACGTGACATGGTTTATCCTCTTTTTAGAGTTTTTTGGTTCAATGGGACTTTCTTGGAAAACCACCACCTTGAACTCTGAAAAACTCTTTTTAATTATAGGTTTTTCAGGTTCGGAGGAGAGTACTGTCACCTGACGCTTTGCGTTGTACAAAAAAGTCACCTCGATACCTTAGTATTAAATATAATATAGTTCTGAAATACGTTTGTCGATTTCTTCGGGAGACATGGAGCGAAAACGTTGGGGTAAAAAGGATTCATCGGTGCATTCCTTTACGGCGAGTAAATCCATTAATTCCAACCGCCCAGTATGCCGGGATGGCCGGAACTCCATTACGACCTGCTTCAATATCTGGGAAACCGGCTTTCTATCTTCATCGGGTTGAAGTTCATATAATCGAACGGCGCGTATGAGGAGGCCTTCTAATTCATTACCTCCAACGGGAGTATTGAACTTCATTTCCGGTACTTCTTCGGGTTTAATATCGATCTTTAATTTCTTTGCCATTGCGAGGAAAAGCTGTTTTATGTCGTTTTCGTCCTGGGGTGGAAATAGGGGGATATGCACATCCAAACGTCCCTGACGTTTTAAATCGACTTCCACAAGATCAGGACGGCTTGTTGCAAAAATCCAGAAAATCTTCCCCCTGTTTTCGGTATTGGCCATCTCTGCGGCTAACATTCCGTAAATACGCCCAGAGAGACCGGAATCTCCTCCATCACCTGCACGTTTCCCGGTAATCTGGTCGGCTTCATCGATGAATACGACGACCTGCCCGAGTGCATGAAGTATGGAAAAGATTTTTTCGAGATTTCCCTCGGTTGCGCCTACCCACTTTTCACGGAAATTTTTTAATTTAACAAAGGGGATGCCGCACTCACCTGCAAAACACTCGACAAGGTATGTTTTACCTGTTCCGATTCTACCGGAAACAAGGTATCCCATGGGGAGGGCATTGACGATTCCTTTTTTTATTAACTGGATATCCCTGCGTAGCCACTCTTTGGCTTCGGAATAACCGGCGAGGTCATCGAAATTACGTTTGGTTTCTATGAATTCGAGTTTACCGAACGCTTCTTTTTCAATGATTTCTTTTTTTAATCCTGTAAGGTATTTTAAGGTTATGGGCTGATTGTTGCGCAATGCACGTAGAATCAATCCTTTTACATTGATGCGGCTTAAACCGACGAGACGGCTTGAAAGGGTAGGGATATCGACTTCACATAACTTTGCAAAAAGGGGTTCTTCTTTTATCAGGGCTGTAATAAACCGGTCGAGATCTTCTTTATCGGGGAGGGGTATTTGTACCTTGGCACTATAAGGGCTGTCGGAAAGATGGGTACTCAAATCGGTGAGGTTCTCGGCCACGAGAACAGTTGCGATATTGGAACCCATTATGGATGTGCTCTCTGCCCAATTCATGATTTTTATGAGGTTAACGCCGAGCTCTCCGGCCATATAAATGGATTCTCCACGGGGAGCAATAAAATTAGCAAAATCGATCACGACTCCGACAGAACGGGGAAGAGGGAGTTTGGAGTTCTTGGCGAGACTGGCGATACTGTGAACAAAGCGGTCGATTAATTCCAATGCTTGCTCGGGTGCGCGTGGTAGCAGACCGGGAGAATCGAGTATCTTGGCAGTATCTTTT
>JAKAGC010000638.1 GCA_021817755.1 Acidobacteriota bacterium
ACCGGAAGATTTGCAAAATATTTCCATGTTTTTCCCCGATCAAAAGATTCATAGAGCCCCCCGTCGCACCCTGCTAAAAGATATTCCGGGTTGGACCCATCAAAAGCAAGGGCATGATTATCCGAATGTTTATAAAATTCTCCTACTTTATTAAAGCTCTTACCTCCATCATCAGTCACTTTCATCCACACATCCATTTCGTATACTCTATCGAAGACATGCGGATCTGCAAAAATCTCCTGGTAATAATGGGGACCTGTACCACCACTGAGATAACTATTCCGTTTTTCCCAGCTTTCCCCACGATCTTCCGAACGGTAGAACCCTCTATCTAATGGAGATGCTTCTATCGTTGCATAGATAATATTCGGTTTCTGAGGTGAGATTGCCAAACCGATTTTTCCCATATCTCCTTTTGGTAATCCCATTTGAAGTTTTCGCCAGGTTTTCCCACTATCTATTGATTTATATATTCCGGATTCAGGCCCCCCTCCCATGAAAGCAGCCACAGTTCGCCGCCGTTGATAAGCCGCCGCGTACAGGATGGAGGGATTTCCCGGTTCCATAGCTATATCCGATACCCCTGTATCTCCGCTGATAAATAAGGATAATTGCCAGGATTTACCGCCATCCGTACTTTTGTACAATCCCCGGTCTCCTCCCGGAGCCCAGAGTGGACCCTCCACTGCTGCATATATTATATTGGAATCACCCGGAACTACGATAATTTTAGCAATGTGTTCGGAACGCTTTAATCCCATGTTTTCCCAGGTTTTACCACCATTCAAGCTCTTATATATCCCATCGCCATAACCCACATGACGGCCGCTGACATTCTCTCCAGTTCCCACCCATACAATATCAGGTGTATTCGGATCGATCGTAACACATCCGATAGAATATGAATTTTCATTATCGAAAACTGGTTCCCAGGTAGTACCTGCATTTATTGTTTTCCACACCCCGCCCGAACCTACAGCAACATACCATGTTCCTTTTTTAAACGGATGGACAGCAATATCGCTAATTCGACCCGAAGTGAATGCAGGTCCGATATTTCTGAATTTTATTCCTGAGAAGAGTCCTGAATTTAATTTATTTGGATTACCCATTGAAGTAACACCGGTAATCGATACATTGGATGAAGAAAATAGAAAGAGAGAAATGGATAGAAATGTAAAAAAATATCTGATCATATAATTCTCCTCTTAGAAAGATTCCCAGGAGCCGGGTTCAAACAAATTATATTAAAAATATCCGAGGTTTTTTAATCGTTGTTTTATTGCTTCCGTTTCTTCTTTGGTCAATTCTTTGGAGTCATCAAACCCCATGGAAACAAGGTCTCTTAAGACATAGACCACGAACTCGTTTACACTACTGAAGCCGCTGTCGCCGATAATATGTTTTAAACGGTCGTACAAGGGCCGCGGAATCTTTAAAGTTACTTTGTCTTTTGCATTCGGCATAGTTGTATTTTAAATAAAGAATGGGAAAAAGTCAATGATTAAACCTTCCGAATCAAATATTTTTAATGTTTTTTTAATTAGTGTTTGCCAAAAAAAAAGGGCCACTTTTTCAAGCAGCCCTTTTTCGAATTACATGAATCTTATTTTATGGAATTGATGATGCTGTATTATTCGAATTCGGAATGGATTTTCTTCTAAGGTGGTACAGATAATTTTTTAATTTAAAAAAGTAAAAATAGAAAATCGGGAGGACAAAGAGGATTAGAATTGTTGAAGAAGTAAGCCCTCCAACCGTACATAATGCAAGAGAAGACCAGATATCCGTACTGTTTCCCGTACTTTGATCTCTGAAAATAATCATTGGAAGCATTCCAAGTACAGCCGTCGCAGATGTCATTAATATCGGTCTGACTCGTTCTTTCGTTCCGATAGCAATAGCCGTGATAATATCCGGAGTTTGTTTTGTATATCTGTTGATATTATCGATCAGTATGATCGCATTATTTACGACAATTCCAGCCATTAATATCGCACCAACATAAGCAGACGAATCCCAGGAATACTCCATTATGACAAATGCCCAGAATACACCGATCATGGCAAGAGGAATGGCGAGCATTATCAGGAAAGGTTGGAAGAAATCTTCATAAAGAAGTGCCAGGATCATGTAGATGAGGAATATCGAAAGAAAAATTGCATAATTCAACTGTTCCTGTTCTTCTGCGGTAAGTCGAAATGAGAATGTCTCCAAACTCTTCTTGAATCCAGGGGGCACCGCTAATCTATTATAGATAGTCTTATGAAATTTATCACCTGATTTAGCTGATCCCATATAATCCCATTGAACCATTGATTGGTACTCCTGGTTTTCTCTTGTAATGCCACCTTTCTGGGTTGTAAATTCGATATCCAGGACATCCTTTAACCGGAATGGAGTACCCGTTATATTCGTGTAATACTTTCCAAGGATATCATCCAATTCAAGGTCTTCCAGATCTCCAGCTTTTATTTCCACAGATAAATCCCTGTCGTCATATCGCAACTGGACATTCCTCGCACTCTCTCGTAACATTGTTCTTATCAGATAATTAACGTAAAGAGGTTGGAGGTTGTATCTTTTCATTTTTTCTCGATTGAATTTAAATGAATAGTACTTTTCTCTTCCTACCCAGAAATAGGACATATCCGTTTGTACTTCCGCTTCCTTAATACGTTTATGTCTTAAAAGCGATTGCTTTAAATCATTGGAAAAATTCATCAATCGTTCGAAGTTATACCCTGTAAGCCGAATATCAAAGGGTAGGCTGGATCCTGTATCGGGGTTATAGTAATAAGGTTCCTGGTCGAATCCCGAAACACTAATTCCGACTCCTGCAAGATTGGTAGCCAATCCCACAAGTTCTTGTTTTAATTGGACCGGATACGCAGTCGCTTCTATTTCCGGCGGGAATTTTACGATCATGAACGCAGAATTCCTATTAATTGAAACCGTTACTTCTTTGGGATAGGGCTTTTCGAGTGCAGTTTTTTCAAAAGTCAAAATGGCATGCTTCACATCATCAAATTCTGCACCACTCGGAAATCGAATCCGGACTGATACCACTTCCTGTTCGAACCAATTGAAAAATCGTCCGAATGATACCTCTTTTGTGAAGGTCCATAAAGAGGTTCCCATCATGAACAAAATGGGAATCATAATTACCAGTGGATATTTTATTATAAAGGGGAAAAAGTGTCCTTTTTTAAAGAGCGCATCCCCTTCACGCGGTACCCTGGATATTTTAAAGTATGGAAATTTTTCTAACCTGGCGAAATTCCATTGTTTTCTATTGTTTTTTAAAGCAATATTCATTCGTGCGGCAAGCGATGGGATCGATACGTAAGAAA
>JAKAGC010000639.1 GCA_021817755.1 Acidobacteriota bacterium
CTTACAGTCTCTCCATCCTTATATGTATATAAACCGGTAGCAGGAGCACCGACAACTCCTTCACCGATATTTACAGTCAAATTATATGTTCTTATTTGTGTTTGTTTCTGACTTTTCTTTAGCAAGAAAAACGTTAATGACAGTAGAACGGCTCCACTTGCAATCAGTATACAAGTCGAAATTTTTTTCTTAGTCCGATTTTTTTCTTTTTGAATAAGGTTATCAAACGGAATATTGATGAGGTCTGTTGGGGGAACAATGGCTAATTTTTCTATATATGAACGTTTGATATCTTCTCTTATTTGTTCTGCAAGAATTTTAAACTTTTCATTTTCATTGTCCCTGAATCGATAATTGGGGTCTATACCATAGAGCTTTTTTAACGATAATTCCATTAAATGGTTTTCTTTAAAGTCAAAATGAATTTTACTTTTACAATAATAGGCATAACTTAAATACCCTTGATTATGATAGGGATCATTACCATATTTTTCGATTAAACTCTCGATTTGAATGATTGCCTTTGAATAATCATATTCTCCGCTCTCTTCAACTTTCTTTAATTCATCGGATGAATTTGCATCCTGTGAAAAGAGAAAATTTGTAATGGTGATTGAAAAAGTAAAAATAACCGCTGTCATAAGCGATATCCATTTTTTATTTATTGATTTCATTCTTCCTCCACATTTCTATGCGACATCATTTCAATTACTCCAGATCAAAGACAAAAACTCCAGATCCTTCGCCTCTACTTAAAATTCTGACAATACTATGTTCAATAAGGGCATTAACCAGTTTTCCATCTATACTTGACACATTGGATGGTAGTTTTTCGAGTTTCTTACGCTTTAGTGCATTTTTGATAATATTTAATCCATTTTTTGGCTCTACAGAAATCCCGGTTATATTTTTTACTTTTATAATTCCATCATTGGAAACTGAAAAAATAATCCTGGGAGAATTTCCTTTTGTTATACGATTTACACCCTTCACCTCTATTCTAAAGCTTTCTTTCTCTTTAATTGCTTTTAAAAAATTCTCACGGGATTCATTACTCAATAATTCAATTTTATTAACGGTTTGAAATTCAATTTGAGATTTAATTTGTTCAGAAGTTCCTTTTTTACTTTTTGTATCTAAAACAGTAATAATATGAGGTTTATAAGGCTTATTTGTATCCATGGATACACTAGTGCTTTGTATTTCTTTATTCAGAGTATTTTTTAAAACAGTTTGATCGAAAGTTTGTCCGGCATTTTCGAAAGAATGTATTATAAACACAACAACTGTAATAAACGCTGCAATGGATAAAAAGAGCAACATTAACAATAATTTTTTTTTATTTTTGGGGTAATCTTTATCATGGGGAGAAGTGTCATCTTTGGGCCAATCCAAGATTATTTCTTTTTCAATGCACAGAGTATCGATAAAATCGATTACTTGATTCCCATCCTGTATTCTTTTTTGGGGATTTTTCTCCATCATCCTGTCGATTAATGGTTGGCAGAAATCAAGGTCTTGTGGTAATCGTGGGATAGGTTCCTCGAGATGCATCTTAATATATCCATCTATAGAATCGGCTTTGTAAGGTTTGTTTCCAGTGAGTATTTCAAACAAAACGATACCGAGGCTGTAAAAATCGCTGGACCTATCACCGGGGAAGCCTTTGCACAATTCGGGGCTCATATAGGGAAGAGTACCGAGAATCAAGCCTTCCGATGCACCATCTTTCGTTAATTCTTTATTTAAAGCAAGTCCGAAATCGACCAATACAGGAGTATTGTGATTTCGGAAAAGGATATTGGCGGTTTTAATATCTCTGTGTACAATATTTCGGTTATGAGCATAATTTAGAGCCTGTGCCATTTGTTTGATTATGCTTAGGGCTTTTTCAAGGGGGAATGGTCCATTTCGTTTAAGTTTATCTTTTAAACTTTCTTTTAGGAATTCCATAACGATATAGGCACAATTTCCGGATTGTCCGACATTGTAAATTCCGACAATATTGGAGAAATTCAAACTGGAAGCGATTTCGGCTTCATGAAGAAAAAATAGGAGGGAATCCCCTTTTTTTAAAAAGGAGGGTTTTAGAATTTTAATAGCGACTTTGCGTTTAAATTTTTCCTGTATTCCTTTATATACCAATGATGTAGAACCATCCCCTATTCTCTCTTTGATTGTATAACCGGGAATAAAATATTCTTGTTTCATTTCGATTTTTTCCTGTATGGAATTCTCATTCGTTATTCCATCTTGAATTTTTAAATACGAATGGGAGATACAGCGAGGAAGCGATCTGCGCCTCCTGATAAAAACGTTCCGCAAATTTTCTTTCCTGCAAAGGATAATGACTTAAAATTTTTACTGCCACACATCTTCCAAGTTTTTGCTGGATTCCTTTATAGACATTCGCTACTCCATCCTGACTGACTTTGGATTCAAAAATATAACCAGGGATATAGGGCATATTTTTCATCAGATAATACCTCTATTGTGGTGTAGATGATGCAACCAATGTGTGATTCCCACTCATGGTAATGGTCCCTGAAGCGGCAACTGGTGTTCCGTCGAGTGTAACAACTAGGTTTCGATAACCTGATTGTAGTGTATAGTTATAGGTAACGGTATCTCCATCTTTATAAATGGTACTACCTGTGTCAGGAGTACCGTCCACACCTGATCCTTTGGTTACTGCAAGAGTGTATTGTTTGGTTGCAGATGCGACGAGTGTATGATTTGCATTCATTGTAATAACACTAGTTGAAAGAACAGTGGTATTATCTATTTTGACTACAAGATCAGTGTATCCGGATTGAAGGGAATAACTATATATTGCGTTTTCTCCTTTTTTGTAAGTATAGGTTCCGGTTATGGGCGTTCCATCGATGCCTGTTCCTTTTGTTACAATCAAGGAATATTGATTTGTTGCGGATGCGATCAAAGAATGATTGGCATTCATGGTAATGGTTCCGGATGCGGCAACAACAACCTCATCAAGGGTGACCACCAAGTCGGAATAACCTGTTTGAGGGGCATAGCTATAACTAACAGTATCACCTTCCTTAAATGTAGCTGTACCGGTATTTGGAGTCCCACTGACACCTGTATTTCTCAATACAGTTAGATTGTATTGTTTTTTTGACGTTACTGCTAGGGTGTGGGTCCCGTTCATGATAACAGAACCGGCAGATGAAACAACCTGTCCGTCGAACAAAACCTGGATATCGGTGTACCCCGCTTGAGCGGTATAGCCATATGACACGACATCACCATACTTCTTTGTATAACTACCTGCGGACGGAGTTCCTGTGACTCCAGTTCCAACGGTAACGGTTAGATAACATATCT